>NZ_JAALEB010000154.1:0-16946 GCF_014145165.1 Dietzia sp. Cai40
CGCCGGCCTGCCCGAGCTGGTCCTGGCCCAGCCCGGCCCCGCGCGCACATGGGCCGTGGCAGTCGTGCGTCACGGACGTCTGGCCGCCTCGGGGATCGTGCCGGCCGGGGCCGCCCCCCTCCCCGTCATCGACTCACTCAGGGCGGGCGCCACGACCGTGCGACCCGGACCCGGGCCGTTCTCCGGCGCCAGCGCCTCGGAGATCCGGAACGTGCACAGATGGATCGACTCCGCACCCACCCGCATCGTGTCGGTCGCGGGTTGCTGGGCCCTCCCCGTCGACGGTGCCCACACTCTGACCGCATGGGCGGATCGAGCCGAACGGGCGGCCGCGGAGACGAGCAGAGCAGGGATCAGTCCCGCGCGACGCTGAAGGCCGCCCACCTGTCCAGGAGTCCGGCCGCCTCGCCGTCGTCCACCGCCCTCGCGGCGCGATCCACCGCCGACGTCATCGCGGTCACCAGGTCAGCTCCCGGCTCGAGTCCGTCGAAAGCCACCAGCGCAGCCGCGGAATTGAGCAGGACGGCATCCCTGACGGGGCCCTTCTTACCCGCCAGCAGGTCCCGGGCGACGCCCGCGTTGTGCTGCCCGTCCCCCCCACGCAGCTCCTCGATCGCGCACGTCGCCATCCCGAAGTCGCCGGGGGCGATCTCGTCCTCCTCGATCCGGCCGTGCGAGACGCGCAGCACGCGGGTCGGCCCGGTCATCGTGATCTCGTCGAGGCCGTCGGCTCCCCGCACGACGAGCGCCGAGCGCCCGCGGAGCGCGAAGACCTCCGCCATCACGGTCATGAGACGGTCGAAGGCGCACCCGATGAGGTTGGCCGCGGGGGCCGCGGGGTTGGTCAGGGGACCCAGGATGTTGAAGACGGTCGGGATGCCGATCTCCCGCCGTGGCGCGGCGGCGAAGCGGAGGGCGGGATGGAACACGGGGGCGAAGCAGAAGGCCACACCCACCTCGTCGACACACCGGGCGACCTCCTCCGGGCCCAGGTCGATCGCCACCCCGAGAGCCTCGAGGACGTCGGCCCCTCCGCTCTTCGATGACGCCGCACGATTACCGTGCTTGACCACGGGCACTCCGCAGGCGCTCACGACGAGGGCGGACATGGTGGAGATGTTCACCGTTCCCTGCCGGTCCCCGCCGGTCCCGACGATGTCGACGCAGGGCCGGGAGGTCGGCACGCGACGCGAGTAGTCGAGCATCGTGGAGGACAGGGCGTCCAGTTCCGGACCCGTGACACCCTTCATGTCGAGCGCGACCCCGAACGCCGCGATCTGCGCATCCGTCGCGAGGCCCTCCATGATCCGGGACATCGCCCAGCGGGCGTCCGCCGGTTCCAGGTCCTCACCCGCCGTGAGCGTGCCGAGTACCCCGGGCCAGGACCGGCCCTCGTCGAACGCTGCAGAACTCCCCACGTGTCCCGACCTCTCTCCCTGGATCCCGGCGGTCCGTCACCGTCCGACCGCACAGTGACAATCGTGCCACCAGCCGCGTCGTCGGTGCCCGCGGACTCCCGTCACGGGACCCGTTCCCCCAGCCGCAGAAGAGCCTGAGAAGGCCCTGATACCCCTGCACGGGGTGCGTCCCCTGACGGGTTACCGGGGAGTTCTAGGAACGACCTGCGAAAACGCTGTGGGGACACGCCGAAATCGGGGGTCCCTGCAGCCTCCGCCCACCTCAGGGGTCATACTTGGCCTCGTGACGAGCGCAGTGGATAACTCAGGATCGGCAATGGCTCAGCGCGTTCATTCGCTGAACCGGCCGAACATGGTCAGTGTGGGCACCATCATCTGGTTGTCCCAGGAGTTGATGTTCTTCGCGGGGCTGTTCGCGATGTACTTCGTCTCCAAGGCGAACTCGGGAGGTGACTGGCCCTCCTACCCGACGCACCTCAACGTCCCGTTCGCCCTGACTATCACGGCGATCCTCGTGGCGTCCTCGGTTACCTGTCAGATGGGCGTCTTCGCCGCCGAGCAGGGTGACGTCTTCGGTCTCCGTCGCTGGTACATCATCTCGGCCCTCATGGGCACGGTCTTCCTCATCGGTCAGGCCTACGAGTACGTCATGCTGTACCTCGAGGGCACCACGATCTCGTCCAGCGTCTACGGGTCCGTCTTCTTCATCACCACCGGTTTCCACGGCCTCCACGTGGCGGCCGGCGTCCTGGCGTTCGTCGTCCTCGTCATGCGGACGACCATGTCCCGGTTCACTCCCGCCCAGGCCACGGCGGCCATCGTCGTGTCGTACTACTGGCACTTCGTCGACGTGGTCTGGATCGGCCTCTTCGTCACCATCTACTTCATTCAGTAGTCAGCTGGCCGCAGGACGCTGCGTCCAGCAGGTCCCAACTCCAAAGGGAACTCATAATGAACTCACCTCACCCACCCGCTGCGGACACGCCGTCGCCGGAGCCCGCGGTGAATCCGGCGCGCCCGGTCTCGTCCAAGCGTCGCCGTAAGGCGACCGGCGCGCTCGTCATCGCCGCCGGTCTCCTCGGCGCCGGGGCCATCGCCACTGCCGTCGTTCCCGATCCCCAGGTCGCGACGGCCCAGCAGGACCAGGCCGCGCTCATCGCCGAGGGCAAGCAGATCTACGACGTCGCGTGCATCACCTGCCACGGAATGAACCTGCAGGGTGTCGAGGACCGCGGGCCCTCGCTCGTCGGCACGGGCGCGGGCGCGACCTACTTCCAGGTCCATTCCGGTCGTATGCCGGCGGCCAACAACGAGGCCCAGGCCGAGCGCAAGAAGCCGCGCTACAGCGAGCACCAGATCATCGCGCTCGCGGCGTACGTCCACCTCTTCGGCGGCGGTCCCGAGATCGTCACCGATCCCGACGGGTCGATCGCCCAGGGGTCGCTGCGCGGTGCCTCGGGCGAGGCCCGCGCCGAGGAGATCGCGCGCGGTTCCGAGCTCTTCCGCCTCAACTGCGCCTCCTGCCACAACTTCACCGGTCGCGGCGGAGCGCTGTCGGCGGGCAAGTACGCCCCCATCCTCGACCCTGCCAACGAGCAGGAGATCTACCAGGCGATGCTCACCGGTCCGCAGAACATGCCCAAGTTCTCGGACCGTCAGCTCACGCCTGACGAGAAGAAGGACATCATCGCCTTCATCAAGGACACGGACTCCAAGGTCTCGCCCGGCGGCTACGCGCTCGGCGGACTCGGCCCCGTGACCGAAGGTGTGGCCATCTGGCTAGTCGGCATCGTCGCCCTCATCGGTGCGACCCTCTGGATCGGATCCCGTTCATGAGTGAGACCCCCAAGAACCCGTCCCCCGCGGACCTCGACCGGATGAGCGACGCCGAGCTCGTCCGGTTGGGAACCGAACTCGACGAGGTCGACGTCCGATTCCGCGAGAACCGGTGGCCGGACGGTGTCACCACGCGATCCGAGAAGCGTGCCGCACGAGTCGTCACCACCTGGTTCGCACTGTCCGCGGTCCTCGCGCTGGCCTTCGCCGTCATCTACATCGCCTGGCCCTGGGAGTACCGCGGCCAGGGCGAGGACGGCTACTGGCTCTACATGGTGTACACGCCCCTCCTCGGCCTGACGATCGGCCTGTCGATCCTCTTCCTGGGCTTCGGTGCGGTGCAGTTCACCAAGAAGTTCATCCCCGAGGAGATCTCGGTCCAGACCCGTCACGACGGCCCGTCGGAGGACATCGACCGCCGGACCCTCGTCGCCGGGCTCAACGACTCCTGGAAGACCTCGACCCTGGGTCGCCGCAAGGTCATGGGCGGCTTCCTCGGAGCGAGCGTCGCCCTCATCGGTCTGTCCGCGATCCTGCCGCTCGGTGGCATGGTCAAGAACCCGTGGCGCCGTGGGGAACTCACCATCGCCGGAGACGGCACCCTGCACACCACGGGGTGGACCCTCGCGTCCGACACCCGCCCGGACGGACTCCCGGCCGAGAAGGTGTACCTCGGTCGCGACACCGGCAAGGTCTACCCGGACGGCCATCCCCCCGCGGGAGAGGGGCGCCTCGAGCGCATCCACGTCGAGGACCTGGCGGCCGGTGGACTCGAGTCCGTGTTCCCGCTTCCCGCGAGCGCCCTGGGCGACTTCGAGGAGCACATGCACTCCATCCACGGCGTGCGCAACTCGGTCATGCTGATCCGTTTCCGCCCGGCGGACGCGGCCCGGGTGATCAAGCGCAAGGGCCAGGAGAACTTCAACTACGGCGACCTGTACGCCTACTCGAAGATCTGCACGCACCTCGCCTGCCCCACCTCACTGTACGAGCAGCAGACGCACCGCTTCCTCTGCCCGTGCCACCAGTCGCAGTTCGACGCGCTCGAGTACGCGAAGCCGGTCTTCGGCCCCGCCGCGCGCGCACTGCCGCAGTTGCCCATCGCGGTTGACAACGAGGGTTACCTCGTCGCCAACGGTGACTTCATCGAGCCGGTCGGACCTGCCTTCTGGGAGCGTCGTTCATGAGTAACAACACCAAAATCGCCGCGGTCGGCAATGCGCTCGACTCGCGGTACACCATGGCCAAGGGCATGCGCCGGCAGATCAACAAGGTCTTCCCCACGCACTGGTCGTTCCTCCTGGGCGAGATCGCCCTGTACAGCTTCGTGATCCTGCTGATCTCGGGCGTGTACCTCACCCTCTTCTTCGACCCGTCGATGTCGAAGGTGATCTACCAGGGCGCCTATGCCCCGCTCAACGGCATCGAGATCTCCCGGGCCTACGAGACCGCGCTCAACATCTCTTTCGAGGTGCGTGGCGGGCTCTTCGTCCGGCAGATCCACCACTGGGCGGCGCTGCTCTTCGTCGCCTCGATGGTGGTCCACATGATCCGCATCTTCTTCACCGGTGCGTTCCGTCGCCCGCGTGAGGCCAACTGGGTCATCGGCTGCGTCCTCCTGCTGCTGGGCATCGTCGAGGGCTTCCTCGGCTACGGCCTGCCGGACGACGTCCTGTCGGGCACCGGCCTCCGGATCACCTCCGGCATCATCGTCGGGCTCCCGGTGATCGGTACCTGGATGCACTGGATGATCTTCGGCGGGGACTTCCCCGGCGACCTCATGATCCCGCGCTTCTACGTCCTGCACGTGCTCATCATCCCCGCCATCATCCTGGCCCTGATCGCCGCGCACCTCGCGCTGGTCTGGTACCAGAAGCACACGCAGTTCCCCGGGCCGGGCCGCACGGAGAACAACGTCGTCGGCGTCCGGATCCTCCCGGTCTTCGCCGTCAAGTCCATCGCGTTCGGCGCCATCACGGTCGGCATGCTCATGCTCTTCTCGGGCCTGTTCACCATCAACGCGATATGGAACCTCGGGCCGTACAACCCATCCCACATCTCCGCCGGCTCGCAACCCGACTGGTACATGCTGTGGACCGAGGGCGGCGCCCGCGTGATGCCTGCGTGGGAGATCTACCTGGGCAACTACACCATCCCTGCCGTCCTCTGGGTGGCCGTGATGCTCGGCGCCATGGTCGCGGTGATGTTCCTGTACCCGTGGATCGAGGCCAAGCTCACCGGTGACACCGCGCACCACAACCTGCTCCAGCGTCCGCGCGACGTTCCGGTTCGTACCGCCGCCGGCGTCATGGCCATCACGTTCTACGTGATCCTGGTGTTGATGGGATCCAACGACCTCATCGCGTATCACTTCAACATCTCGCTGAACGCCACCACATGGGCGGGCCGGATCGGTCTGATCCTGCTGCCGCCGGTCATGTACTTCTTCACCTACCGTCTCTGCCTGGGTCTCCAGCGGGCCGACCGGGAGGTCCTGGAGCACGGGATCGAGACCGGCATCATCATGCGGATGCCGCAGGGCGAGTTCGTCGAGGTCCACCAGCCGCTGGGCGGGATGGACGAGCACGGTCACGCGGTTCCGCTCGAGTACGCGGGTGCCAAGGTGCCCACGAAGATGAACCAGCTCGGTGCGGCCGGCCGGCCCCCGCGGGGCGCACTCACCGCCGACCCCGTCGACGAGGTGCGTCATCTCGACGACGCCGATCACGGCAAGCACGACCGCGAGCACTCGATGCTCACCACGTTGCAGCAGGAGAACCGTACGCGTCGCCACGACGAGCACTGATCCACCGCTGACACCCGACCGCGGGCCGGAGCTCCGAGAGGAGTTCCGGCCCGCGGTCGTCTCGCCTCCTCCACCGGGGGCGAGTGATCTTTCGGGAGCGGGTGATCTGTCGGGGGGTCGACGTCGCGGGCCGCGTGACACCGGCCTCACCCCGGCGCCTGGGACGTCCTCCTCATGGGACGGGTTGGGCCGGAGGCCCGTGGGACCACCCGGGAGGTGCGGTCACCGTGCCCGGCCACCCGCGAGAGGTGGCGGGCGCTCCGGTCACCGGGCGACCGGAGCGGGGTTCACCGGCAGCGGCTTCCCGGCCATGTCGGCCACGGCCCGGAAGGCCATGGTCATGCCCGACCCCAGGGGGACCCCGGGACCCGGGTATGCCTCACCGGACACCGACGCCGACGAGTTGCCGGCGGCGTAGAGGCCCGGGATCGGTGCACCGTCGGTACCCACCACGGCCCCGTTCGGGTCGATCACGGCACCACCCTTGGTGCCCAGGTCCCCCAGCACCAGGCGCACGGCGTGCAGACGATCGCCCCCCAGGGGCCGCAGGCATTCCTCGGCAGTGGAGGCGCCGAGGAAGAACCTCCCGTACGGATCCTCGCCCCGTCCGAAGTCGTCATCTCTGCCCTGCGCGGCATGGCCGTTGAACCGGGTGACGCTCTCGGCGAGGACGTCCGGATCGATACCGATGGCCTGGGCCAGCTCCCCGATCGTCGCTGCGGTGTGCCAGAGCCCGGCCGCCCGCAGCTGCTCGGGATCAGGGGCGGGGACGCAGATCGCCGGATACCCGCCCGCCTCCGAGTCATCGAAGACGAACCAGAACTCCTCGCCCGCTCCGTCGTCCATCCGGGCGTGCATGCGACGGCCCATCTGGTCGTACGGCAGGAGTTCGTTGGCGAAGCGACGACCTGCGCCGTCGACGATGATCCCGGAGCGGAAACCGAGGGTGAACGCCGCGTGCCCGTTGGGGAACAGTGTCGCCGGACACCACCATGACTGGTCCAGCAGGTCGAGTCTGGCCCCGACCTCGTCGAACATGCGGACGGCGTCCCCGGAACCGGTATCCGGGTGGGAGGCCGACCAGTCAGAGGTCGGCATCCGCTGCCACCGTCGACGCAACTCCGTCGACCGCTCGAATCCGCCCGCGGCGACGAGTACGCCCCGCCGTGCGCGAATCGACCGCAGGCCCGAGCCCTCTCGCACCTCGACCCCCACGACCCGCCCGTCGTCGTCGCGGATAAGTCGCTCCGCAGCCGTCGACAGCCAGAGCTCGGCCGACTCCATGCCATCCAACGCCAGCACGAGCCGGGCGACCCAGGCGCGGCCGCCCTCCAACCTGGCGGTGTCCTCCGGGGAACCGAACTGATCCGACGGCACCGAGGAGCGGATATCTCCGGTGCGCTCACCCACCTCCTCCCCCTTGATGGGCTTGGGGTAGATGCTTCGACCCACCTCCTGGCGTCCGGGTGCGTCGAAGTAGTCGGGGAACGCCTGGAATCTCGTAGGGATCCCCAGCGTGTCCTGGAGGAAGTCGACGACCATCGGCCCGGTGTTCAGGTACGCGTCCTGCAGGTCGTGGTCGGTCCGGTCGCCCACGACGGCGCGGAAGTAGGTGCGGCCCGTGTCCACCGAGTCCTCCAGCCCGTCGCGGGCGAGGACGGCGTTGCCGGGCAACCACACCGCGCCGCCCGAGTACGCGGAGGTGCCCCCGAAACGGTCCGTCTTCTCGACGAGACAGGTCGACAGCCCCCGCGAGGCCGCCGCGGCCGCGCCGAAGAGCGCCGCGACGCCCGATCCCACCACAACCACATCGAACTCTGCATCGAACGTGCCGGCCTGCGTCGTCACGGGCTCTCCTCATCTCGTCGTCACGGGCACACGGCCCGGACACCGGCCGTGGGCCGACGCCTACTAGAACACGTTCTACACTAGCTTCCCGGCGCGTTTCCGTGGCCCGACCGGCGGGTTTCGTGACACCTCAACGTCGTGCGGGCATGATCGCGGTGTGACGCGCAACGAGGTCGAACACACCGAGGACGGTCGCTACATCGTGGTCAGGGGGAGGCGATGGAGGGCCACCGATCCGTCGATCCCGGACACGCTCAGGACCGAACTCGTCTCCGCGCTCATGACCGGCCGCCGGCTCGTGAAGTCCGAGGGTGACGCCGCGCGGGTGATGGTGCACGACGCCAAGACCGCGCTGGGCGAGCGCGGCGACCCCTGGTGGGATCCGACCGAGGAGGGGACGCGGAACCGGTTGGCCGCGACGATCCGAACGCTGCTCCGCTCCCGCGGCGAGGGCTCGATCTGCCCCAGCGACGCCGCCCGCACGGTGGGCGGCGAACAGTGGCGCGAGCTCATGGACACCGCCCGACAGGTCGCCCTGGATCTCCGAGCGGACGGCGTCGTCGCCATCACGCAACGTGGCCGGGTCGTCTCCGGAGCCGACATCCGAGGCCCGATCCGCATCGTGGCGGCGGACGCGCTCGACTTCCGGCCACCGACGGACGGCAGCGTGGCACGGAACTGAAGCTACCAGCCGGTAACCCCCGCCATGTCGCGGTTCGCGGCCTTGTACGATCACTTCTGGTAGGAGACATTCACCAGATCGCCCCGTCCCCCTCTCACGGCGGGTCGTCCAATGGAAAGGCATACACCCTTGCGTCGCACAGTGTTCAACGAAGACCACGAGGCCTTCCGCCAGACCATCCGCGCCTTCATCGAGTCCGAGGTGTCCCCCCATTTCCAGGAGTGGTTCGACGCGGGCATCGTGCCGCGCGAGTTCTACTACAAGCTCGCCGATCTCGGGGTCTTCGGCATCAACGTCGACGAGGAGTACGGCGGCGCCGGGATCAACTCGCACAAGTTCGAGGCCATCCAGTCCGAGGAGACCGCCCGGGCGGGCGTGAACTTCGGTGGATCGGGCGTTCACGTCCTGCTGGGCCTGCCCTACATCAAGGCCCTGGCGACCGAGGAGCAGAAGCAGCGTTATCTGCCCAAGTTCGTCTCCGGCGAGGAGATGTGGGCGCTGGCCATGACCGAGCCGGGCACCGGCTCGGACCTCGCCGGCATGAAGAGCACCGCCAAGCTCTCCGAGGACGGCACCCACTACGTCCTCAACGGTGCCAAGACCTTCATCACCGGCGGTGTCCACGCCGACCGCGTGATCGTCTGCGCCCGGACCGCTCCCCCGCGCGAGGACGACCGTCGCTTCGGCATCTCCCTCCTGGCCGTCGACACCAAGCTCGCGGGTTACTCCGTGGGACGCAAGCTCGACAAGGTCGGTCTGCGCACCTCCGATACCGCGGAGCTGGCCTTCAGCGACGTCAAGGTCCCTGTCGAGGACCTGCTCGGCGAGGAGAACCGTGGTTTCTACTACCTCGGCCAGAACCTGCCGTCCGAGCGCTGGGGAATCGCGTACGGCGCCTACGCCCAGGCCGCGGCCGCGGTGCGCTTCGCCAAGGAGTACACCCAGCAGCGCACGGTCTTCGGCAAGGAGGTCGCCTCGTTCCAGAACACCAAGTTCGAACTCGCCGCCTGCCAGGCCAAGGTCGACGCGGCGCAGGCCGTCGCCGACCGCGCGCTCGAGGCACTCGACGAGGGAGAGCTAACCGCGGCCGAGGCCGCATCGGCCAAGCTGTTCTGCACCGAGATCGCGGCCGAGGTCATCGACCGTTGCCTGCAGCTGCACGGCGGATACGGGTTCATCAACGAGTACCCGATCGCCCGCCTGTACACCGACAACCGGGTCAACCGGATCTACGGCGGGACCAACGAGGTCATGAAGACCATCATCGCCAAGGACATGGGACTGTAGTCCCCCACCGGGCCTGATCCGGGCCGGGACCTGCGCGCCGCGCGGGTCCCGGCCCGAGCTCGTTCCCGGGTGATGCCCCCGACGTCGGAGACGCCACGACCGCGGGTTGCCGACATGAGTCCCGGCTTCGGGCGGTGATCCGTGAACAAACGAAGCCCCCACCGCGTCTCGCGGTGGGGGCCTCGTGGGGTCTGACCGTCGGTCAGTGCTTCTCGCGGCCCCAGTGGTACTCGAAGACCAGGGCACAGGCGGTGATGATCAGCGCGGTCGCGCCACCGAGCAGCACCCACCAGTTCCAGAACGCCGCGCCGAAACCGATGATGAGGATCGAGAAGGCGATGAAGAACGGCCAGAAGCTGTGCGGGCTGAAGAACCCGAGCTCGCCGGCGCCGTCGGAGATCTCCGCCTCCTCGTAGTCCTCGGGAAGCGTGCTGATGCGCCGCGCCACGAAGCGGAGGTACCCACCGATCAGCAGGCACAGCCCGGCGGAGAGCACGAGAGCCGTGGAGCCCACCCACTCGATACCCGTGCGCGAGGTGCCCGTGAGGTAGGTGTACGCGATGGCCAGGATGGCGAGGAAGACCACCAGTCCGTCGAAGATTCTTACTGTTGCGTTCATCGTGCAGGAGCCCTTCGCGTGATACCGGGAGAGACGTCAGTTAGCGGATGCGTTCTCGATGATGTTGTTCTGGTCGCGGGTATCGCTGCGGCCGGTCTTGAACGGTGCCGTGGACGTGGAGTAGGGCTCCTCGCCGATCGACGCGAGCGCCTCCGCGTTGGACGCGGTCGGGTTGTCCTGGCGGAACTGGATGTACTCCGCGAAGGCCTCCGGCGACACCGCCCTGAGCTCGAAATTCATCATCGCGTGGTACGCGCCGCACATTTCGGCACACCGTCCGACGAAGGCGCCCTCACGCTCGATCTCCGCGATCTGGAACATGCTCAGCTGCTGGTTCTGGCCGGGGTGCGGCATGACGTCGAGCTTGTAGATGAACTCGGGGATCCAGAAGGAGTGGATCACGTCGGCCGCCGCGAGGCGGAACTCGACGCGGGTTCCGGTCGGCAGTACGAGCACCGGGACCTCTTCGGAGGTGCCGACGGTCTCGATGTCGTTGAAGTGGAGGTACGACTTGTCCTCGGCGAGGCGACCGTGGATCGGACCGCCGGCGGCGGGCTCCCCGTGGTGACCGAGGGCCATGCGCTGCTCCTCCGAGAGGACGCCGGCCTCCTCGGCCGCACGCTGGGCCTCCTCGTTGGTGCCGTCCTCGATGGACACACCCGCGACGTCGACCTTGTTGTACCCGAACTTCCAGTTCCACTGGAACGCGGTGACGTCGACCTTGACGCCGACCTCTTCCTCCGGCCGGAGGTCGAGGACCTTGTTCTGCGTGATGACGGTGAAGTAGAAGAGCACCGAGATGATCACGAACGGCACCGCCGTGTAGACCAGCTCGAGCGGCACGTTGTACGCGGTCTGACGCGGGAACTCGCCGTCGTCGTTCTTCCTCTTGCGGTGGAAGGCCATGGTCCAGAAGATGAGGCCCCACACGAAGAACCCGACGACAAGCGAGGTGATGACGGTGATAGTCCAGAACTCCCTGATGGCGATGCCCTCGGGCGTGATCCCGTTGGGGAACCCGAAGTTCATGGTCTGGTTCCACCATTTGTTGTCGGTGTGGAGGCTGCAACCGGACAAAATCAAGCCCAATGTGCCGAGCGACACCGCGAGTGCAGCCCTGCGCGTCCGACGACGCCCGTCACGCTGTTCCACCATCACGCCTTCCTGATCAGCGGCACCGACCACGTGGCCGGGACACTTAGGAATCGTAGACCACGGCTCTCAGTTTGGAAGCCGCGGGTCCCGGCATTTCACCGAACCCACCCCTCCGCCGTCCGGCGCGGCGGGCGGGAGCCCCGGGACCAGTAGTATTCGAACCCATCGTGGCCCGCAGACGCGGGTTCTCCCCCACCCCCGACGACGATCGACGAGGTACCCGACGAATGTGTGGCCTGCTTGGTCTGCTCACCCCCGACGGCTCCGCCCGCGCCCAGGAATCGAGGGTTCTGGGCGCGATGGGGTGCCAGCGTCACCGCGGTCCGGACGAGGTGGGGACCTGGGTCGACGACGACCTGGCGTTCGGCTTCAACCGTCTGTCGATCATCGACATCGCGCATTCGCATCAGCCGCTGCGCTGGGGTCCGCCCGAGGCCCCCGACCGCTACGCCCTGACGTTCAACGGGGAGATCTACAACTACGTCGAACTCCGTGCGCAGCTGCTTGAGGAGTTCGGTGCCGAGTTCCGGACCGAGGGCGACGGGGAGCCGATCGTGGTGGCGTTCCACCACTGGGGCCCCGCCGCCGTCCGCCGGCTCCGCGGGATGTTCGCCTTCGCGATCTGGGACACCGTCGAACGCACCCTCTTCGTGGCCCGCGACCCCTTCGGGATCAAGCCCCTCTACATGGCGACCGGTCCCGGGGGCACCGCGTTCGCGAGCGAGAAGAAGTCGATCACCGAACTGATCGACCTCCTCGCCGTCGACACCTCTCTCGACACCCGCGCCCTACAGCACTACGTCACCCTCCAGTACGTCCCCGAGGACGAGACGCTGACCCGCGGTGTCCGCCGCCTGGAATCCGGTTGCCACGCGACCCTCTCCCCCGGCGCCGCTCCGGTGATCGAGCGCTTCTTCGAGCCGACCTTCCCCGTGGTCCCTGTCGCCGACGGCGATTCCGAGCGCCGCTACGAGGAGATCGCCGTGGCCCTCGAGGACTCCGTGGCCAAGCACATGCGCGCCGACGTCACCGTGGGTTCGTTCCTGTCCGGCGGCATCGACTCCACCGCCATCGCCGCGCTCGCCCGGCGTCACAACGAGAACCTCCTCACCTTCACCACGGGGTTCGAGCGGGAGGGTTACTCGGAGGTGGACGTGGCCGCCGAGTCCGCCGCGGCGATCGGTGTGGAACACATCGTCAAGGTGGTCTCGCCCGAGGAGTTCGCCGCCGCGATCCCCGAGATCATCTGGTACCTCGACGAGCCGGTCGCCGATCCGGCCCTGGTCCCGCTGTACTTCGTCGCCCGCGAGGCCCGCAAGCACGTCAAGGTGGTCCTGTCCGGCGAGGGCGCGGATGAGCTCTTCGGCGGATACACCATCTACAAGGAGCCGCTCTCGCTCGCACCGTTCGAGAAGATCCCCGGTGGCCTGCGCCGCGCACTGGGAAGGGTGAGCACGCGGATCCCCGAGGGCACCCGTGGAAAGAGCCTGCTGCATCGCGGATCCATGAGTCTCGAGGACCGCTACTACGGCAACGCGCGCTCGTTCTCCGAGGACCAGGTCCGCTCGGTCCTCACCGACTACCGTCCCGAGTGGAGCCACCAGGACGTGACGGCTCCGATCTACGAGCGCTCCCGCGGGTGGGACCCTGTCGCCCGGATGCAGCACCTGGACCTGTTCACGTGGCTCCGCGGGGACATCCTGGTCAAGGCGGACCGGGTCACCATGGCCAACTCACTCGAGCTGCGCGTGCCGTTCCTCGACCGCGAGGTCTACGAGGTCGCCTCCCGCCTGCCGTACACGGAGAAGGTCGCTCACGGGACCACCAAGTACGCGCTCCGCAAGGCGCTCGAGCGGATCGTGCCGGCGCACGTGCTGCACCGGAAGAAGCTCGGCTTCCCGGTTCCGACCCGCCACTGGCTGGCCGGACCGGAGCTGCACGACTGGGCGCGGGCGCAGGTCCTGGCCTCGGGCACCGACGAGTTCGTGGACAAGGCCGCCGTGATGCGCATGCTCGACGAGCACCGCCGTGGCGAGTCCGACCACAGCCGCCGGATCTGGACGATGCTGTGCTTCATGATCTGGCACGGCATCTTCGTGGAGGGCCGCATCACCCCGGACATCGAGCAGCGGGACTACCCCGTGCGCCTCTAGCCCGACCCGACCCCGCCGCCAGCCGGACCCGATCTCGGGCCCCCGCGGGCCCGACCCATCGAGAAGAGCGTTCCGCACACACCCTCTCGGGGAATGCGTGCGGAACGCTCTTCTCGTCGGGGGTCGGTCGCTGGCCGGTCGGTGGTCGTCGGCACGGCGGTGAGCGCCCCGGGCGGGATCAGGCGGGCAGCAGCGCCGCGAGCTCCTCGGCGGCCTCGTCCCCGTAGGCCGCGGCGAGTCGCCGGCGCGCGGCGGCGGGGTCGATGCTCCACTCCTGGGTGCCGGTGGTCTCCAGCACGTGGGTCGCGATGAGAGCACCGAACTGGGCCGAACGCTCCAGCGAGAGGCCGTCGACCACACCGGTGAGGAATCCGGCGCGGAACGCGTCGCCGACGCCCGTGGGGTCGAGCAGGTTGTCCGAGGGCACGATGCCCACCTCGAGGGGCTCGGCGCCCTTCTCCACGATCACCACGCTCTTTCCTCCGCGGGTGGTGATGCGGGTACCGACCTTGTCGTCCAGCTCCTCGGCCGTCCACCCGGTCTTGTTCAGCAGGAGTTCGTACTCGTACTCGTTGGTGAACAGGTACCGGGCGCCGTCGACCAGCGCTGCGGCCGCCTCACCGTCGAGGAACGCCAGCTGCTGGGAGGGGTCGGCCGCGAAGTCGAGCCCGAGCTCGCGGCACTCCGCCGTGTGGGAGTTCATCGCGGTCGGGTCGTTGGCGCCGATGAGCACGATCTCGGGCCGACCGATGCGGTCGACCAGGCGGGCCAGGGAGATGGTGGCCGCCTCACCCATCGCGCCGGGGTAGAACGAGGCGAGCTGGGCCATGTCCGAGTCGGTGGTGCACACGAACCGTGCGGTGTGCAGGGCGGAGCTGATGTGGACCGCCGAGGTGTCCACGCCGTGCCTCTCCAGCCAGTCGCGGTACTCGGCGAAGTCCTCACCCGCGGCGCCCACCAGATGGGGACGACGGCCGAGCACGCCGAGCGCGAACGCGATGTTGCCACCCACTCCGCCGCGGCGGATCTGGAGGGAGTCCACCAGGAAGCTCAGCGACACGTGGGCGAGCTGGTCCGGCAGGAGCTGCTCGGAGAACCGACCCGAGAAGGTCATGAGGTGGTCGGTGGCGATGGAACCCGTGATGACTACTGACATGCTCCAGACAGTAGACGACCCGGGCCGACCAGCGATCGGCCCGGGTCGTCAGTGCCCGGCTGGACTCAGTTGAACGAGTCGCCGCAGGCGCACGAGCCGGTGGCCTGGGGGTTGTCGATGGTGAAGCCCTGCTTCTCGATGGTGTCGACGAAGTCGATCGACGCACCGGTCAGGTAGGGCACGCTCATCCGGTCGACGGCGAGCTTGATGCCACCGAAGTCGTCCACGACGTCGCCGTCGAGCGAGCGGTCGTCGAAGAAGAGCTGGTACCGCAGGCCGGCACAACCACCGGGCTGGACGGCGATGCGCAGGGCCAGATCGTCGCGACCTTCCTGGTCGAGGAGTGCCTTGGCCTTCGAGGCGGCGGCGTCGGTGAGCAGCACACCGGTGGCGGTGGTCTCCGTGGCGGTGTTCTCCGCAGTGGTCATGTCGGTTCTCCTTGCGATCCGAGAGGGTCTTCGGTGGCGTCCTACGGTGGTGCAACGCCCACCGGGGAGCTCTCTATTCCCCGGACGCCGCGTCGCCTGACACGATACGCCTGCGAGGAGTGACGGGTGAATGTCCTCGGCGGGGATCGATCGCCTAGCCTGGGTATGTGAAGTTGCGCGCATTCGGCTCCAGTAAAGACGACCCCGGCAAGGGCTCCGCAGGTACCGACACCGGGCCGGAGTCCTCCCCGGGCACGGATCCGGGGCCTGCAGGGGACGCCCGTCGGCCCGCGGGCAAGGGCAAGCCCACCCCCAAGCGGCGGGACCAGGAGCGCGCGCGCGGCCTGCGGACGGGTCCCGTCACGGCGCCGGTCACCCGTAAGGAGGCCAAGGAGCGCCGGAAGGCCGCCGAGGCCAGCATGACCAAGGACGAGCGCAAGGCCGCCCGGGCCGAGCAGCGTACCGCCCGTGAGGAGCGCCGCCAGCTCATGATGGCCGGCGACGACCGTTACGTGCTCTCGCGGGACCGCGGCGAGGTCCGTCGCTTCGCCCGCGACTGGGTGGACACCCACCGGCGCCTGATCAACTTCTTCATGCCGCTCGCGCTGTTCGTGATCATCTTCCAGCTGATCCCCAACCCGGAACTGATGTTCTACAGCCAGAACCTGTTCCTCATCCTGATCGTCGTGGTGGTGGTGGACGGAATCCTCCTCGGACGCAAGGTCAACCGGGTCGTCCGCGATCGGTTCCCGGACACCGAGGACACCGGGTTCGGCATGGGGTGGTACGCGGTGATGCGGGCGACGCAGCCGCGGATGCTCCGCACCCCGCGCCCCCGGGTACGCCCGGGCGACTCCATCTGACCTGATCACCAGCTGACCTGCTCGACAGCTGACCTGCTCGGCAGCTGACCTGCTCGACAGCTGACCTGACCGACGATCCACGGAAAGGCCCGGAACGCCATGCGCCTGCTCGTCCTCGGCGGCACCCGATCGGGCAAGTCCGCCCACGCCGAATCGGTGGCCGCGGCCACCGGCGCGGACGTGGTGTACGTGGCCACCGCGCGACCGGACCACGACGACGCCGAGATGACCGCCCGGATCGCCGTGCACCGGGACCGCAGGCCCGCCGGGTGGTCCACCGAGGAGACCGACGAGATCCCGCGGGTACTCGCCGATCACCCGGACGACACGGTCCTCGTCGACGATCTCGGGGGCTGGCTCACCCGCCGAATGGACGCCACGCTCGGGTGGACTGACGGCGGGGCGGCCGTGTCCGATGAGGTCGACGCGCTGGTCTCGGCGGTCGCCGCCCACCCCGGTTCGCTCGTCCTGGTCTCCCCCGAGGTCGGCCTGGGGGTCGTGCCCGACACCCTCTCCGGCCGTCTGTTCTCCGATCTGGTCGGTTCGCTCAACCGGCGGTTGGCCGAGGTGTGTGACTCGGCCGTCCTCGTCGTCGCGGGCAGGGTCCTCCCCCTCTCCTCCCCCGGGGCCCCCGCCGCGGCGGGCCGCTCCCCCGGTCACCCCGCCTCACCGGCTCCGGCCCACCCCGCGGCGTC
>NZ_JAALEB010000155.1:0-1536 GCF_014145165.1 Dietzia sp. Cai40
GGACCAACGCCACCGTGGCGGCCTCACGGACGGGGACGGGCCCGGCCGGGGTCGCCACGGGGTCGACTGTGCGGTTCACGGCCGCCGGTGTCGGCCGGACCGACGCGCCCGGCGCGCGAAGAACCGCCCGTCGATCGAGTCGACGACGATCGACTGCGCGAACGCGGTGCTGAGGTTCTCCGAGGTGATCACGTCGTCGATCAGGCCGGTGGCCGTGACCCCTCCCTCCGCGAGGAGCATCGCGTGGGTGAAACCCGGGGGTATCTCCTCCACGTGGTGGGTCACCAGGACGGTGGCGGGCGCGTCGGGGTCGAGGGCCATGTCCGCCAGACGGGCGACCAGATCCTCCCGGCCCCCCAGGTCCAGCCCCGCCCCCGGCTCGTCGAGCAGGAGCAGCTCCGGGTCGGTCATCATCGCGCGGGCGATCAGCACCCGCTTGCGCTCACCCTCCGAGAGGGTCCCCCAGGTCCGGTCGGCCAGGTGCTCTCCGCCGATCATCTCCAGCGTGTCCGCCGCGCGGTCGAAGTCGGCCTGGTCGTACGCCTCCCGCCACCGGCCCAGCACGGCGTACCCGGCGGAGACCACCAGGTCCTTGACCACCTCGTCGCCGGGGATCCGGCCGGCCACCGCGGCGGACGACAGGCCCACCCGGCTGCGGAGCTCGGTGACCTCGGTGCGACCCAGTTGCTCCCCCAGGATCACCGCCGAACCGGTGCTCGGGTACTCGAGCGCCGAGGCGATCCGGAGCAGCGAGGTCTTGCCCGCACCGTTGGGGCCCAGGACGACCCACCGCTCGTCCAACTCGACCTGCCAGGTGACGGGGCCCACCAGCGTCCGCCCGTCCCTCCGGAGCGAGACGTCTGTCAGGTCCAGGACGAGGTCGGGATCGGTCTCGATAGGCGTTCTCACGGACCCCATCTAACCCCCTATCCGGTGGCCGGGTGGCGAGGAACACGGCTCGTGCGCGTGAACACCGGCGCGACGCCCCTCCCCGATCGACGCCCGCTTCGATAGCGTCGTGTGCGTAGAGGCGTCCGCACCCCGGAGCCCGCAGCCGAGAGGAGCACCGACGTGAACGACCGTCTGGCCATCGACGAGGTCCGCCCCCTGGTCTCCTGCGGGAGGTTCCCCGCCAAGTCGGTCGTGGGTGAGGTGGTGCCGATCTCGGCGACCGTGTGGCGGGAGGGCCACGACGCGCTGTCGGCGAGCCTGGTGGTCCGCCGTCCCGGTGGGGCCTCCTCCCGGACGACCATGTCCCCCGGGGCGGAGGCGGACACCGTCCACGCGCTGCTCACCACCGACGCCCCCGGGATGTGGTCGTTCCGTGTCGAGGCCTGGTCGGATCCGTTCGCCACGTGGAACAGCGGCATCGTCAAGAAGATGGACGCAGGCCAGGGCGCCGACGTCCTGGGCAACGAGTTCGAGGTGGGCGCCCGGGTCCTGGACGCCGGCGCCGCACAGGCGACCGCGTCGGGTGACCCCGACCGGGCCGCGCTGCTGACGGATGCGGCCACCGCGCTCCGCGGCACCGGGGAC
>NZ_JAALEB010000156.1:0-3307 GCF_014145165.1 Dietzia sp. Cai40
CGTGGGGGCGCCCGCTGCTCGGCGTGCGCGCGACCGACACCCGCGCCGCCTGCCGCGCACTGGGCCTGGACTGGTGGGACGACCCGCACAACGTCGACCCGGCTTTCACCCGCGTGCGACTACGCCACGAGGTGCTCCCGCTCCTCGAGGACGTCCTGGGGGGCGGGGTGGCAGAGGGGTTGGCGCGGACCGCGGAGCTGCTCCGGACCGACGACGACGAGCTGGACCGTCTCGCCGCCGCCGTGCCCGTCTCCGGAGACGGCGTGCTGGACGTCTCCGTCCTCGAGCCGCTCACGCAAGCTGTGCTGACCCGGGTCCTGCGGCGATGGCTGCTGGCCCACGGCTGCCCCTCGCCCACGTACGCGCACCTGTCATCGGTGGCCGCCCTCGTCACGGACTGGCACGGGCAGGGGGGAGTGGCGGTGGGGGGCACGGGCCCGGACGGGTCGGGTGTGTCGGCGGGCCGGGGCAGGTTGGTCGCTCGGCGACGGCATGGAAAGGTGGTCCTCGAGATCGACCGGGCGAGTGGAGCGGGGACGTAGATGAGCACGGACAAGTACGCCGACGAGATCGAGTCGGTGCTCATCGACACCGATGTGATCCGCGACCGGATCGCCGAGATGGGCGCGACGATCGGGGAGCGCTACCGGGACTCCGAACAGGAGGTCGTGCTGGTCGCCGTGCTCAAGGGCGCGGCGATCTTCGTCTCCGACTTCGCCCGGGCGCTGACCATCCCCTCCGAGCTGGAGTTCATGGCGGTCAGTTCCTACGGCTCCTCCACCAGTTCCTCGGGAGTGGTGCGGATCCTCAAGGACCTCGACCGTGACATCGCGGACCGCGACGTGATCATCGTGGAGGACATCATCGACTCGGGCCTGACCCTGTCGTGGCTGATGCGCAACCTCCGCACCCGCAATCCGCGCTCGCTGGAGATCGTCACCCTGCTGCGCAAGCCCGACGCGGTCAAGGCGGACCTGGACATCCTCGAGATCGGGTTCGACATCCCCAACGAGTTCGTGGTGGGGTACGGCCTGGACTTCGCCGAGCGGTACCGCGACCTGCCGTACATCGGCCGGCTGCACCCTCGCATGTACTCCTGACCGACGCTGTTGGACACATGTCTGGCAATTTCGTGATCCAGGTCACGCGAGGCGGTTAGCCTGGCGACATGTTCCCGGGAACCTTCGCCGCCACCACGCCCGACAAGCCCGCCGTGATCCGCCCCGCGACGGGCGAGCAGATCACCTACGCCGAGCTCGAGGCCAGGTCGGCCCAGCTCGCGCACGTCCTGACCGACGACTGGGGGCTGCGCCCCGGTGACACCATCGCCGTGGTCTCGGACAACACCCTCGAAATGGTCGAGATCTACTGGGGGGCGTTGCGGGTCGGGCTCTACATCGCCGCCATCAACCATCACCTGACGGCCGACGAGTCCTCCTACATCATCGGGGACTGCGGTGCCCGCGCCCTCTTCGTCTCCGCTCCCGTGGCCGACCACGTCGACCTGTCCCCGGACGCGCACCCCGACGTCGAGCACCGGGTGGTGTTCGGCGGGTCGCTCGACGGGTTCGCGGACTACCGAGAACTGCTGGCCGACAAGCCCACTGATCCGCCCGCCGACCAGCCCCGCGGCCACGACTTCCTCTACTCCTCCGGCACCACCGGACGGCCCAAGGGCGTGCGCGTGGACCCGCCGGAGGGGCAGATCGACGAGGTCCCCGACGTCTACACCCCGGTGTTCAGCTTCCTCTACGCGTTCGACGCCGACAGCGTGTACCTGTGCCCCGCGCCGCTGTACCACGCGGCCCCGCTGCGGTTCTGCGGCGTGGTCAACTCCGTCGGCGGGACCGTGATCCTCATGGACCGCTTCGACGCCGAGGAGTCACTGCGCCTCATCGAGGAGTACCGCGTGACCCACTCGCAGTGGGTGCCGACGATGTTCGTGCGCATGCTCAAGCTGCCGGAGGAGACGCGGATGCGTTACGACGTGTCCAGCATGACCCACGCGATCCACGCCGCCGCCCCGTGCCCGCCCGAGGTCAAGCGCCGGATGATCGAGTGGTGGGGCCCGGTGATCCACGAGTACTACTCGGCCACCGAGGGCATGGGGATCACGTTCATCAACTCGCAGGAGGCGCTCGAACGCCCCGGATCGGTGGGCCGCGACGGGCTCAAGGGCATCGCGCACATCTGCGACGAGGAGGGCCGCGAGCTGCCCATCGGCGAGATCGGCACCATCTATTGGCAGCAGGACGAGGGCACCTTCGCCTACCACGGCGATCCGGACAAGACCGCGTCCGTCTTCCACCCCGAGCACCCCAACTGGTCCACCTTCGGCGACGTGGGTTACCTGGACTCCGACCGCTTCCTCTACCTCACCGACCGCAAGGCGTTCACCATCATCTCCGGCGGCGTGAACATCTACCCGCAGGAGATCGAGAACGCACTCGCGCTGCACCCGGCGGTCGAGGACGTCGCGGTGATCGGGATCCCGGACGAGGAGATGGGGGAGAAGGTCCACGCCGTGGTGGTGCCCGCTCCCGACCGCGCCGACGACCCCGACCTGGGCGAGGAGATCCTCGGATCGCTCCGCGGCCACATCTCGGACTTCAAGATCCCGCGGGCGGTGGACTTCGTCGACGAGCTACCCCGCACGCCCACCGGGAAACTGGTCAAGCGCCGGATCCTCGACCGCTACACGAGCGGAACCGTCGCCTGAGGCGCCGATGGACCTGACCGGCGAGTTCGAACGCGAGCGACCGAGACTCACCCGGATCGCCGCGCGAGTCCTCGGTGATCCGGCCGAGGCCGAGGACGCGGTCCAACAGGCGTGGCTGCGGCTGGCGAGGACCGACGCCGCCGCCGTCGACAACCTGCAGGGATGGCTCACCACCGTGGTCACCAGAGTGTGTCTGGACCGTCTCAAGGCCGCGGTGCCGGTGCCCGTGCCCGGGGACGCGCCCGATCGTCCGGGTGCCGATCCCGACCCCGCCGAGGAGGTGGCCCTCGCCGAGTCGGTGGGGTCGGCGCTGCACCTGGTGCTCGACCGGCTGTCCCCCGCCGAGCGGGTGGCGTTGGTCCTCCACGACTCGTTCGCCGTCGACTTCGCCACCATCGCCGGGATCCTGGACTGCACCCCGGCCGCCGCCCGCAAGCACGCCTCCAGGGCCCGGTCCAAGGTGGCGGCGCCGCCGGGCGGTCAGGGAACGGCGGACTGGGACGTGGTCGACGCCTTCCTCGCCGCGGCCCGGGACGGCGAGTTCTCCCGTCTGCTCGGGCTCCTCGCGCCGGACGTGGTGGTGGCCGG
>NZ_JAALEB010000157.1:0-11480 GCF_014145165.1 Dietzia sp. Cai40
GGGCTCCCGCCCCGCGCCGACCTGCCCGCCCTGCCGGTCCGGGCCGATCAGGCCGAGCAGCCCGGTACCGGGTCACCGGGCTGACGTCGGACCGCGGGCGCGGTCAGGGCGTGCCCTCGCGTGACCAGATGCCGGAGGTGCCGCGCCGATGCGACTCCACCAGGTGCGTGTCGACCACCCCGATGGCCTCCATCAGGGCGAACACCGTCACCGGGCCCACGAAGCCGAAACCCCGTCGCTTGAGGTCCCGGGCGAGCGCCTCCGACTCCGGGGACCGGCTGGGCACCTCGCTCATGGTCCGGGGCTCCGGGGTGCGCTCCGGCCGGTAGGACCAGATCAACTCCCCGAGTCCGCCCTGCGCCCGGAGCGCGATCACCGCGCGCGCGTTGCCGATGGCCGCGTCGATCTTGCGCCGATTGCGCACGATCCGGGCGTCCGCCATGAGCCGGGTGACGTCGGGCTCCCCGAAGTCCGCGACCGCGTCGGGCGAGAACCCGGCGAACGCCTCGCGGAACGCCGGTCGCTTGCGCAGGATCGTCAGCCAGCTCAGGCCGGACTGGAAACCCTCCAGGACGAGCCGCTCGTAGAGGCCGGCCTCGTCGTGGACCGGCATCCCCCATTCGGTGTCGTAGTACTCCCGCAACAGGGGATCACGCGCCGCCCAGGGCGGCCGCATCAGACCGTCCTCGCACAGCACCGCGCCGCCGGTCTGATCCGTCTGGTCTTCCGCCATGTCTCCCCCTGCAGGTTCGTGGACCACCCTCCCCGGTGATCGCCGCCACCCTAGGATCCGGCTCCGACACGATCCGGCTGGGTCCGACACGATCCGGCTAGGACAGCCACCCGCTGAGCTGCACGATGCGCACCGCCGCCAGGAGCACGAGTGCCACACCCACGACGAGCGTGAGCAACCGGCCGGCGACGCGGCCGTAGACCAGGAACCTGTCGATCCTGCGGGTCGCCGCGGCGACACCGGACGAGTCGACCCTCGACAACGCGATGATCAGGCCAGTACTCGGCAGGATCGCGATGACCGCGAAGAACAGGATCTGCAGCAGCTTGGACCACCACGGCGTCTCGGCGAACGAGATGAGGACCATGCCCGCCGCGAACGGCGCCGAGGTCGCCGACTGGATGACACCCAGTGAGATGCCGGTGACCATGATGCCGAACCTCTGGAGCACGGTCTGGGTCAGCGGGGCCTCGACGCTGTCCTCCTTGGCCTCCGCGGGTCTGCGCAGTCCCAACACGGTGATCACCAGGCCGACCACGCCCAGGACCACCATCGCCCAGAGGTTGTAGAACAGGCTGCGCACGAACTCCTGGTTGTTGCCGATCACCCACACCGACACCAGCGAGAGCAGGACGATGCCGCAGAACGCTCCTCCGGTGAAACGGGCGGCGCGTGAGGCGAAGCCTCCCCCGCGGCCGGCGGCCGTGAGCCAGAGCCCGGCGATCACGGCGAAGGCCAGGAGGTTGACCGAGTCGACTGCCGCGAATCCCAGCAGGCTGAGGTAATACTGCACGACGGCACACACTACCGGCGAGGGCTCGGTGGGCGATCCCGGTAGTCGTCGACGTCGCGGTCACGGCGGGACTCGTCGTCGTCGCCCTTCATCCGGCCGGGACGGCCGAACACCGACCGGTCGCGCCGCAGGCGGGTGTCGATCCCCCGCACACTCCACCCGCGCATCGGCGCCGGGACGCGCCACTGCAGACGCCACGCCACCATCCGGAACGCGAACGCGAACGCGGACAACACCGCCGCGGCGACCGGGCCCCACGTGCCCGTCGAGACGGCCAGGGCCGTGAGCGCCGCGCCGGTGGCGGCGGGGATGACGTACAGGTCGGAACCGTTGAACACGGCGGGGATCTCGTTGGCCACCACATCGCGCATGAGTCCGCCGCCGACCGCGGTGATGACGCCGAGCAGGAGCGCCGAGGCGACCGGCATGCCGTGGTCCAGCGCCCGCGCGGTGCCGAAGGTACAGAACAGGCCGAGGCCGGCCGCGTCGAAGACGATGATCAGCGTCCGGACGCGGTGCAGGTGCGCGCCCAGCAGGTACACCACCGCGGCCGCGACGAACGGCGGCACCAGCAGGACCGGCTGCGCGAACGCGAGCGGGGTGACACCCAGCATCACATCGCGCAGGATGCCGCCGCCGAGACCGGCCAACAGGCCCAGGACCAGACCGCCGGTGATGTCGATGTTCTTCCGCGCGGCCAGGAGGTTGCCGGACAGGGCGAAGAAGAACACCCCCACGAGGTCGATCCACAGCAGCAGCGTCGAGGACTCCACGACCGTCCCCCCCTAGACCACAGCGTCCGCGGTGGAGCGGGCGTGGTGACGGCGACGGACGGAGCGGAACGTCCAGAGCTTGTTGACGACGAAGTTGATCGGCATCGTGATGAGGATCGTGAACAGCTGGCTCCAGTACTCCCGGGAGTGGATCCCCGCGTCCTCGTGGAACCACGGTTCGGGCAGGTAGAGCGGCGAGGTGGGGTTGGTGAAGGCCAGCTTGATGAAGATCCCCGCGGCCGCGGCCACCGATCCCACCAGCAGGAACGGCCAGAACTCCTGCATGACCGGCGCCTTGTGTCCCTTACCGAAGGTCCAGTGCCGGTTGAGCATGAAGTTGTAGACATTGGCCACCAGGAACGCCACGATCCACACCAGGGTCGTGAAGCGGAAGTTGTACTCCGTCCCCGAGAACGGGAACAGGATGTCCTGGGCGTTCTGGGTCCCGCCGTTGGCCCTGTTCATCAGGACCGTGACGATCATGTTGACGACCATCCCGGACCCGCCCACGATCCCGAACATGAGGAACTGTCGGGCGCTACGTCGATAACGACCTAGTTCGGACGGGGCCGGGTTCACAGCGAGCCAGTCTAGGCCCACAGGCCCCGACTAGCCCGCTCCGTGCCCCTCCGGGACCCGTTCGGACGGGTCGTCGATCGGCCCCGGGGCGGTGCCGGCACCGAACGGGCGGCCGCCCAGCTCCTCGCGGTGATGCCGGGAGAGGAGGCCCGCCAGGTCCGGCCCCTTGGGCACGATCCCGTTCGGGTTCACGTCGCGGTGGACGTGGTAATAGTGCTCCTTGATCTGAGGGAAGTCGCAGGTGTCCCCGAAGCCGGGCGTCTGGAACAGGTCGCGCAGGTAGCCCCACAGGGCCGGCATCTCGGTGATCTTGTTGCGGTTGGCCTTGAAGTGTCCGTGGTAGACCGCGTCGAACCGCACCAGGGTGGTGAACAGCCGGATGTCGGCGACGGTGATCGTGTCACCGGCGAGGTACCGACGGGTGGTCAACCGCTCCTCGAGCCTGTCCAGCGAGGCCCAGAGCTCGTCGTAGGCCTGCTCGTACGCGCCCTGCTCGGCCGCGAACCCGCTGCGGTACACGCCGTTGTTGACGGTCGGGTAGATCCACGAGTCCAACTCGTCGATCTCGTCGCGGTGCTCGTCGGGGTACAGGTCCGGGGCGCCGTCGCGGTGGAACGCCGACCATTCCGTGAGCAGATCGAAGTTGAGCTTCTGGTAGGCGTTGGTCACCACCGACCCGGTGGGCAGGTCGACGAGGGCCGGGACCGTGATGCCGCGCGGGTAGTCGGGGATCCGGTTGAAGTACGCCTCCTGGAGCCGGTGCATCCCCGTGACCGGGTCCTTGCCGTCGGGGTCGAGGTCGAAGACCCAGGAGTTGACGTCGTGGGTCGGTCCGGCCAGTCCCATGGAGATGGCGCCCTCCAGGCCCATCAGGCGGCGGACGATGATCGAGCGGCTGGCCCAGGGGCAGGCCCGGGCCGCCATCAGGCGGTATCGGCCGGCCTCGACGGGCCACCGCATCTCGCCGATCTTCTCCCCGACCGGATCCGATCCCGGCGGGAGATCCGCCACGACCCGATCGTTGATGTAGGTGGCGTCGCGGACGAACTCACCGTCCTCCGAGGCGTTCTTGGCTGCGATGAACTCGGTGTCGTCTGCCATGGGGTCTCCTACGGTCGTCGTCGCGGCCAGTGGTTGATGCATCACCAATATAGCGGGTCGGCGGCCCCCGCGCCAGCACATCCGGGTGATCCGGGGCGCCCGGTGTGCCACGCTGGCCGCATGGACTCCGCGCACGTCGACGACGTTCCCACCCGCTACGCCGAGTTCGCCGAGTTCGAGGTCCGCGGCCGCACCCCGGTCTACCTGGCGTGGGCCCGGGGGATCGCCGAGGACCCCGCGACGTGCGAGCTCATCGGGAGCCTGCCCCGGATCAAGCGACAGCCCGCACTGGTCTTCGCCTCCGCCCGGCACGCCGGCGCGCCCGAGACCGAGGACTACCCGGTGTTCCGGGAGTTCGTCCACGACCACTGGACGCAGATCGAACGGATCGCCCTCACCCACTCCACGCAGACCAACGAGGCCAAGCGGTGCGCGGTCCTCCTGCCGTTCCTCTCCCTGCTCCCGGGCCCGCTCTCGCTCGTGGAGATGGGAGCCTCCGCCGGCCTGTGCCTCTACCCGGACCGGTACGCCTACCGGTACGCGCTCGACGGCGGCTCCACCCACGAGCTGCGACCGGCGGGATCGGATACGGCCGCCCCGGCCGCCGGCACACCGGTCCTCGACTGCGCCCTGCGCGACGGCGTCCCCCGCCCGCGGTCCCTGCCCGACGTCGTCCACCGTGGCGGGGTCGACCTGGCCCCTATCGACCCCGCCCACGCGGACTCGCGTGCCTGGCTGCGCAGCCTGATCTGGCCCGGACAGCAGTCCGAGCGCGTGCCCCGCCTGGACGCCGCGCTCGACATCGCCGCCGCCGACCCGCCTCGGATCATCACGGGGGACCTGGTGGAGAAGCTGGAGGACTCCGTGGCCGCGTGCCCCGCGGGGTCCACGCCGGTGGTGTTCCACACCGCGGTGCTCGGGTACCTCGAGCCCCAGGCCCGCGCCGAGTTCGTCCGCCGGGTCACCGATCTCTGCCGGGACGCGGGCGCGGTGTGGATCTCCGTGGAGGGGGTGACCCTCCTGCCCGACGTCGCCGAGCAGGTCCCGGAACCGATCCGGCGCCACAAGGGCATCTTCGTCGTCGCCGTCAACGGGCGACCCCTGGCCACGGCGCACGGCCACGGCGACTGGGTCCGCGCGCTCGACATGCCCTGAAGGCCGGATCGGGGCGGGGCTGGTCGGATCGGGGCGGGTCGGATCGGGACTGGTCGGATCGGCCGATTCAGTCGAACGGCCACCCGCGGCGCATCGACTGGTCGGACCCCGGCTCGATGAGGTACTCGGTCCCGAACGTCGCCGCGTAGACGTTCTCCGGCAGGGCCAGCATCATGCCGATGTCGCTGGTCTGGCTGGCGTGGCACTCCATGGCGCGACGCTTGAGCTCCACGACGTCCGCGGGCAGGTCGATCGCCCACGCGATCTCCGACTGCGGGACCCCGACCGGCAGCCCGTCGTCCCCGGTGAGGATCATCCGGCGCAGTTCCTCCACGTCCATGCCGCCGGACGCGAACGCCGCCAGGAACTCCGCCGCCTCGGGGCTGTCGAGCATCTCAAGCTGGGCGTCCTGATTGGTCGTGGCCTCCAACAACCGCGGGCGACGGGCCGCCGACTCCACCGCGCGGCGGGCGATGCGGTGGACGGCCAGGTGATCCGGGTGCCCGTAGTTCCCGTGGTGGTCGTACCCCACCAGGACGTCGGCATCCTCTCTGTCGAGGATCCGGGCGAGTCGCCCGGCCGCCTCGTCGGTGTCGGCGCCGTGCAGGCTCAGCGGATCGTCGTTCTGGGCCCAACCGGTCATCCCCGAGTCCCGGTACCCCAGCCAGTCGATCCGGGCGACACCCAGTACCGCTGCCG
The DNA here is from genome assembly GCF_014145165.1 of Dietzia sp. Cai40. NCBI lineage: Bacteria > Bacillati > Actinomycetota > Actinomycetes > Mycobacteriales > Dietziaceae > Dietzia > Dietzia sp. Cai40. The sequence continues at coordinate 5,834 of NZ_JAALEB010000157.1, forward strand.
CGGCCCGGGCCTCACCGCGCCGGTGGTCGACCAGGTCGCCGTCGGGCCCGAGGTGGTCGGGTCGCTGGCCGTGGTCGCCGTCGGTGGCGAAGACCGTGACGACGCGGTGACCACCGCGCGAGGCGAGGGCCATCATCCCGGCGGTCTGCGAGGTCTCGTCGTCGGGGTGGGCGTGGAGGAACACGATCGTGGACACCCGACCAGTGTGCCCTCCCGCCCGGCCGGGTGTGCGACCGGAACGGACCGAAACCGACGCGCGACCCCCCACGCACGACTCCCCGGTCGACACCGCTCCGGGTGGAGCGGGTCCGGCCGGGGAGGGCGCGGGTGGTGCGTGTGGGGCCTACTTCTCGCGCACGACCGATCCGTCGTCCTGCAGGCGCAGGAGCGGGTAGATGCCGTTCTCGTCGTGGTTCTCGTCGCCGACGACCGGGGGGTTGAAGACGCAGAGCATCTGCATCTCCTCCTCCACGATGACCTGATGCTTCTCGTGACCGTCGAGCAGGTACATCGAACCCGCCTCGAGCGGGTACTCCTTGTCGTTCGTGAGGTCCCGCAACGTGCCCTTGCCCCGGGTCAACCAGACGGCCTCGATGTGGTTGGCGTAGTGGAAGTCGTTGGTCGTTCCGGCGGCGATGGTGGTCTCGTGGAACGAGAACCCCACCCGGTCGTCGGCCAGGACGATGCGCTTGGACTCCCAGTTGCCGTTGTTGCCCTTGATGTGGCGGTCGGTGTCGGTGATCTCTGCGGTGGTGCGAACGATCATGTGGTGCCTCCTCGGGGAAGGTGTGGTGGTCCGGGCGGGCTCAGAGGTACTGCTGGGCGAGGACGTGGTCGACGGCCTCGTAGCAGATCTCGATTCCGCGGTCGCGCTCCTCGTCGGTCAGGATGAGCGGGGCGAGGAACTTGACGACCTCGTCGCTCGGGCCGGCGGTCTCGACCAGCATCTTGTTGTCGAAGCAGCGGGCCATGACCTCTGCGGCCAGCTCCGGCTTCTCCAGGAAGGCGATACCGAAGGCCATGCCGCGGCCGCGGAGCTCGAGCTTGCCCTCGTACTTGTAGACCAGCGGGGAGAAGCGCTCGCGGAGGATCCGGCCGTTCTCGAGCGTGCGGTTCTGCAGCTTGTCGTCCGACCAGTACTTCCGCAGCGCCACCTCGGCGGTGACGAACGCCATGTTGTTGCCGCGGAACGTCCCGTTGTGCTCGCCCGGGGTCCACTCGTCGAGCTCGCGGTTGAACAGGGTGATCGCCAGCGGCAGGCCGTAGCCGCCGATCGACTTGGACAGGGTGACGATGTCCGGCTTGATGCCGGCGAACTCGAACGAGAAGAACTCGCCGGTGCGGCCGCAGCCCATCTGGACGTCGTCGACGATGAGCAGGATCTCGTGTCGCTTGCACAGCTCGTCGAGGGCCTTCAGCCACTCGGCGCGTGCCGCGTTGATACCGCCCTCGCCCTGGACGCACTCGACGATCACGGCCGCCGGGCGGTTCATGCCCGAACCGGAGTCGACCAGCACGCGCTCCATCCACTGGAAGTCCTCGGTCACGCCGCCGAAGTAGTTGTCGTACGGCATCGGCGTGGCGTGGACCAACGGGATCCCGGCACCGGCGCGCTTCATGGAGTTACCCGTGACGGACAGCGACCCGAGGGTCATGCCGTGGAACGAGTTGGTGAAGTTGATGATGGCCTCGCGGCCGGTGACCTTGCGGGCCAGCTTGAGCGCCGACTCGACGGCGTTCGTCCCGGTCGGCCCGGGGAACATCACCTTGTAGTCCAACCCCCGTGGCTCGAGGATCGTCGAGGTGAAGGTCTCGAGGAAGGCGCGCTTGGCGACGGTGTACTTGTCGAGCGAGTGGGTGACGCCGTCGCGCTGGATGTACTCGAGCAGCGCGCTCTTCATGTCGTCGTCGTTGTGGCCGTAGTTCAGCGCGCCGGCGCCACCGAAGAAGTCCAGGTAGTCGTCCCCGTCGACGGTCGTGAGCTTCGCACCCTTCGCGGTGTCGAACACCACCGGCCAGTTGCGGGAATAGCTGCGGACCTCGGATTCGCGGTCGGAGAAGATCGAGGTGTCCAGATTGGCGTCGTGCGTGGCTTCGGTCATGGTGGTGATCACTCCATCAACAATGGTGTCGGGCGGCGGCGGCGGACGGATGCGTCCGGGCGCCCTGTTAGGAAATCGTGTAGAGATCTTCGGGTTCGTGCCCGTCGCCGAGCAGTTCGGCGCCGAGGTAGTCCTCGCTGGACAACGTCATGCCCCGATCGCGCGCGACGGCGCCGAAAGTGCGCTGGGACGCCTCGTTGTCCGGGCTGATGGTGGTGCGCAGGCGGACCACGCCGCGCTCGGCGAGCCGGTCCATGAGGTTGTGGAGCAACCGTGCGGCCAGACCCTTACCGCGCTGGTCCGCGTCGACGCCCACCTGCCAGACGAAGATCGTGTCCGGCTCCGAGGGGCGCAGGAATCCGGTGACGAAGCCGACCACGCGGCCCTCGACCTCGACGACCACCGAACTCTCGGAGAATTCCGCTCCCCACAACACGTAGGCATAGGAGGAGTTCAGGTCGAGTACTCCGCTGTCGCGGGCGATCTCCCACATGCGATTTCCATCTGCCGCCGTGGGCGGGCGGAAAACCGCGTCGGACGAATCAGGGTTACGGGGTGCTTCTCGTTCTCCTGGGTTCATAGGTACTCACCACCGTAATGACGTGGACCGGTTGCCGCATCTACCTTCGCCGGATCGTTACCCGATTGCCGGGCGAGTCCGCAGGTGACCGCCGTGCAGTGACGTCTGTCACCCGGTGCGGCCCCGTCCGTGGTCGCGATGGTCTTCCTTACCGGGCCGGAGCCTGGGAGAATATTTTCATGGACCACAACCCGATCACCGAATTCGACGAGGGCCGCTCACTCGAGTTGCTGGCGACCGAGTCGCTCGGCCGTCTGATCACCGTCTCGGGCGGGCGGGCCGACATCTTCCCCGTCAACTACGCGCTGTCGACGGAGGGCAGGATCTTCTTCCGCACGGCGGAGGGCAGCAAGCTCGCCGGCCTCACCGTTCACCCCGACGTGGTCTTCCAGGTCGACCACATCCAGGACGAGGAGGCGTGGTCGGTGGTCGTCCGGGGCGAAGCGCGACGGCTCGACAGCTTCGCTGAGATCAACCGCGCCGAGGAACTCGACCTCAAGCCGTGGATCCCCACGCTCAAGTACAACTTCGTGGAGATCACACCGGAGCAGATCTCGGGCCGCGGCTTCACCTTCGGCGAGGAGCCGGAACGCTACACCGGTTAACCGTGAGGTCCGGGGGGGGGCGGTCAGTCGGCGTGACCTGTCCCCTGTTCGGACAGCTCGGCCCACAGCCGTCTCACGCGGGCGTCGATGTCGTCGCGGATCAGTGCCATCCGCTCCGCACCCTCGATTCCCCGCTCGCTCGGTTCATCGGTCTCCCAGACGTCGATGGCCGAGCGCATCCCGTCGACGGGCTCGAGCCGTGCGGCCGTCCCGAGTACGACGACGCGGTCCGCGCGGCGCATGATGTCGTGATCCACCGCCGCCGCGGTGCCGCCCGACATGTCGGCGCCGAGCTCGGCGAGCGCGACCACGGCCTCTGCGTTGGGGGACTGCCCCAGCGCGGGTCGCGTACCGGCCGAGTGGACCTCCACCGCGTCCCCCGCCGCGTGACGCAGCAGCGCCTCCGCCATCTGGGACTTGCCACGATTGGACTTGCACACGAACAGGACCGTGGGGCGCGCCGGAGCGTGGTGCGTCATCGAGCACCATGCTCAGGCGAGCGGCCGGAGGCCGACATGTCCTGGTGGATCGCGTTCGGGACCGTCGGGTCACCCTTGAACAGACGCTTGCCCGCCCACAGGCTCACGTACACGAGCGCGATGAGCACGGGCACCTCGATGAGCGGCCCGACCACCCCTGCCAACGCCTGGCCGGACGCCACTCCCCAGGTGCCGATGCTCACGGCGATCGCGAGTTCGAAGTTGTTGCCCGCGGCGGTGAAGGCGACCGCGGTGGACTTGGCGTAGTTCAGGCCTGAAGCACGGGCGGCGAGCAGGCTCCCGCCGAACATGAGGATGAAGTAGGCCAGCAGGGGCAGCGCGATCCGCGCCACGTCGAGAGGCCGTCCGATGATGGTGTCGCCCTGGAACGCGAAGAGCACGACGATGGTGAACAGCAGGCCGTACAGCGCCCACGGACCGATCTTGGGCAGGAAGGACTCCTCGTACCACTGCCGCCCCTTGGCCTTCTCGCCGAAGTGCCGGGTGAGGAACCCGGCCAGCAGCGGGATACCGAGGAACACGAGGACACTCAGCGCGATCGCCCATACCGAGAACCCGGCGGTGGTGGTCTCCAGCCCCAGCCAGCCCGGGAGGACCTGGAGGTAGAACCATCCCAGGCCCGCGAACGCGATCACCTGGAACACCGAGTTGATCGCGACGAGCACCGCCGCAGCCTCCCGGTCGCCGCATGCGAGGTCGTTCCAGATGAACACCATCGCGATGCAGCGGGCCAGGCCGACCACGATCAGGCCGGTACGGTACTCGGGGAGGTCCGGCAGCATCAGCCAGGCCAGCGTGAACATCAGCGCGGGACCGACCAGCCAGTTCAGTGCGAGGGACAGCAGGAGAAGCCTGCGGTCCCCGGTGACGCGACGCGTCTCGTCGTAGCGGACCTTGGCCAGGACGGGGTACATCATCACCAGCAGACCGACCGCGATGGGGACCGAGACTCCTCCGACCTCGACCGCCTCCAGCGCCTCGGCGATACCGGGCACCAGACGCCCGAGCAGGAGCCCGAGAGCCATGGCCGCGAGGATCCACACGGCCAGGTAACGGTCGAGGAAGGACATCCGCGCGGCGACCGGGGCGTCGGGATCGGCGGGGGAAGGGGGGCCGGCGGTCGCCGATACCTGGGTGCTCATGCGCCCAACCCTAGGCAATCCATCGATGTCGGTCAATGTATGACGCACGCCACCGGGTTGTGCGAGCTCAGAACGGTGGCGGGTGGAGGATCTCGTCGAGGAGCTGGTGAACCTGCTCCTCGGCACGGCCGACCACCGGTTTGTTGCGATCCCACCAGCGACCGATGGGAGGCCTGGTGCCATCAGGATTCGCGCGATCGGGGCCGGAGCGGTCGGCCCGGGCGCGTTCTGCGCGGTGGCGGGCGGCACGGCGGGCCCAGTAGGTGGGCTCGGACAGCAGGTCGCCGTCCGCGGTGTCCGGCTCGGGGTTGCGGGCCTGCTGGACGTCCCAGGCGTCCTGTTCGGCTCGGGCCTGTTCGCGCCTGTACGCGGCCAAAGGGCCGGAGGGCCTGGTGAGCATGGTGGAGCCGTCCGGAGTGACGACGACGAGCGTGCCGTCTGGCGCCAGGTCGTAGATCCACCCGGAGAAGGTCTTGAATCGGTGATGGCGCCGACACAAGCACATCAGGTTGCACTCGGTGGTGTGTCCGCCCCGCTGCGGGTCGGCGTGGTCGAAGGGCCGACAGTGATCGATATCGCAGTTGTCCGCCGAGACGGTGCATCCCGGGTGCCGGCAGGTGCCGTCGCGAAGGCGGATGCGGCGGGCCAGGGCGGCGCCGGGCCGGTAGGTCAGGGCACGGCGGGCGTCGTCGGCGGCGCCGATGGCGGGGTCGACGTG
>NZ_JAALEB010000158.1:0-1696 GCF_014145165.1 Dietzia sp. Cai40
ACGCCACCCACGCCGCGGGTCTCCTGGCAGGGCTCCGGGACGCCGGGGTCGCCGAGGCGGACCCCGGGGCCTGGTACGGCTCGGGAGGGCCGTCCACCGCGGCGCCCCCCTTCCCCGTGGCGCCGGGGGAGCCGGTGATCGTGCTGTCTCCGTCGGGGTTCGGAGCGCTCGAGGAATGTCCGCTCCGGTGGTTCCTGCAGAAGGTCAGGGGTGATTCCGCCGATCCGGGGTCGGAGGCGGCGCTCATCCGTGGTTCGGCGGTCCACGCGCTCACCCAGGCGGTGGAGGGGGGGATCGGCGAGGACGCACTCCGGGCGGCGGTACACCGCCGGGCCGAGGCGCTCACGCGTGCCCGCGGCTGGTTCGCCGAGAGGGGTGCGGAATCGATGGTGGGCATGGCCGAGACGTTCCGGCGGTGGCGGACCGAGACCCGGGGCGAGTACACGACCGCCGGGGTGGAGGAGGCGTTCGCCTTCGACGTCCGGGGTGGGGTGCGGATCCGCGGGCGGATCGATCGACTCGAGGCCACCCGCGCCGGCGAGGTGGTCCCCGTGGACATCAAGACCTCACCCGGCGCCGTGTCCAAGGCGGTGGCCGCGACACATCCCCAGCTCGCCCTGTACCAGCTGGCGGTGTCGGAGGGCGCTGTCGAGTCCGCCGCGGGTCGTGCGCCGGGGGGAGGGCTCCTGGTGTACCTCGGGGGCCGGGAGGGCCGCATGCCCACGGAGCGAGTCCAGGATCCGCTCGGCAGCGAGGGCGCGGAGGCCCTGACCGAGCGCGTGGTCGAGGCCGGTCGTGCGACGGTGGGGCCGGACTACACGGCCCGTGTGGGACGGTGGTGCGACCACTGCGGCGTCCGTTCCAGCTGCCCCGCCCAACCCGAGGGTCGGCAGGTGAGCGGGTGACCTCGTCGACAGGACCCCACGACATCGCTGACGCACTCGGCGTCCACCGTCCGACCCCGGAACAGGCCGCGGTGATCGCCGGCCCCACGGAGCCGACACTCGTCCTGGCCGGCGCCGGCGCGGGCAAGACCGAGACCATGGCCGCCCGCGTGGTGTGGCTGGTGGCCAACGGTCACGCGCGCCCGTCGGAGATCCTGGGGCTCACCTTCACGCGCAAGGCCGCCCAGCAGCTGTCCAGGAGGATCCGGCGACGGCTCGAGGCGCTCGCCGCGAGCCCGCTGTGCACCGGCCCCGGGGCGGATCCCCGGATCGCGGAGTCGATACGCACGGAGGATCCGCAGATCTCGACCTATCACGCGTTCGCGGGCACACTCCTCGGGTCCTACGGCCTGCTCGTCCCGGTCGAACCGGACTCCCGCCTGCTCACGCCCACGGCGGCGTTCCAGCTCGCGTACGACGTCGTCTCGCGGTGGGAGTCCCCGCTCGCCACGGGGTCGTCCGCCGCGCAGGTGACCCGCGACGTCCTGACTCTGGCAGGGCAACTGTCCGAGCATCTCGTGAGCACCGACGACCTGCGCTCCCACCCCGATCTCCTCACCACCCTCGTCGCCACCCTGCCCGGGGGGCCCGGCCAGCGCGCGGCCCCGACCAGATGGCTCGACGAGGTCGCCACCGTCCAGGGGCACCGCGACGAGCTGGCCGATCTGGTGGACGCGGTCTCCGCCCGGATGCGCGAGGAATCCGCGCTGGACCACGCCTCACAGATGGCGCTCGCCGCGACGGTGGCCCGC
>NZ_JAALEB010000159.1:0-1146 GCF_014145165.1 Dietzia sp. Cai40
TACGCGCGCTCGGAGGCCGCGACCACCATCAGGCCGGAGGTGCCCACGTCGAGGCGGTGGACGATCCCCTTGCGCTCCGGCGGCCCCGAGGTGGAGATGCGGTACCCGGCGGCCGCCAGCCCCCCGATCACGGTGGGGCCGGTCCAGCCCACGGAGGGGTGGGCGGCCACGCCGACGGGTTTGTCGACGACGACGAGGTCGGCGTCGGAGTAGATGACCGCCATCCCCTCCACCGGCTCGGCGACCACCGCCGGTTCGGCCCGCGGGTCGGGCATCTCGACCTCGATCCACGACATCCCGGTGAGCTTGTCGGACTTGCCCACGGCCCGGCCGTCGATCAGCACCTTGCCCTCGCCGGCGAGGTCGGCGACCGCGGTCCGGGAGATCCCGAGCAGGCGGGAGACGCCCGCATCCACCCGCATCCCGTCGAGACCGTCCGGGACGGGGAAGGTGCGCAGCTCACCCATGCGTTCCGCCCACGGTGTCGCCGCCGTCCCCGCCGTCACGACGCTCCGTCGCGGCGGCGTCCTCCGCCACCAACCCACGCGAGCCGTCGAACTCCACGCCCCTGAACACGGCGACGGCCACCACGATCACGCCGACGACCAGACTCGAGTCGGCCACGTTGAACACCGGCCACCACCCGACCGAGACGAAGTCCACCACGTGTCCGCGCAGCACCCCGGGCGAGCGGAGGTACCGGTCGACGAGATTCCCGGCGGCACCACCCAGGATCAACCCGAGTCCCCACGCCCACCACCGGGAGTGGACCCGACGCGAGAACCACAGCAATCCCAGCACGACCAGTGTCGCCACGATGCTCAGGACGACGGTCGAGCCGGTCCCCATCGAGAAGGCCGCCCCGGGGTTGCGCAGGAGGAGCAGTCGTACGGTGTCGCCGACGATCCGGATCGGGTCCTGTCCCTCGAGTCCCCACACCGCAAGGGCCTTGGTCACCTGGTCCGCCGTCACGATCACCGCGGCGATCATCAGCATGACCACCGGCCCCGCCCTGAAATAGCCGGCACCGGCACCGCCGGGCGTCGTCCCCGTGGCGTCGGACCGCGTCCCGTTGGTCTCCGTCATGCGGTCCAGTATCCCTGATCCCCCGGCGGGGCCGGGTGGCCCGGTGGGTGGACCCTCTAG
>NZ_JAALEB010000015.1:0-6243 GCF_014145165.1 Dietzia sp. Cai40
CTCGCGGCGGTGCGGGAGCGTCTCACCGAGCCGGCACTGACCGAGTTCGTCGACCAGTCCATGCCGACCGTGGCCTCGGCGGCCAAGCAGCAGGAGGCCAGTGTCTACGCGACCGTGGCCGCCGCCGCGCCGCAGGAGGTCGTGGACGCGGACAACGTGACGGTGCTGGTGATGCTCAACCGGATGGTCTCGACCAAGGAAGCGCCCGAGGCGGCCAGCTCGGCGTCGAGGCTCAGCATCCAGATGGTCCGGGTGGACGGGGTGTGGAAGCTGGGCGAACTCAACGCTCTGTGACGGGGGGGTCGGACGTCGCGTCGAGGGTCTCGAAGAACCGTCGTGCCCACGCGTGGACGTCGTTGCCCAACACCTGTCGGCGCAGCGCCCGCATGCGACGACGCCGGTCGTCCTTCGACTCGGTGACGGCCGCCATGATGGCGTCCTTGACCCCCTCCAGGTCATGCGGATTGCACAGGTACGCCTGCCGGAGTTCGGCGGCGGCGCCGGCGAACTCGCTCAGCACCAGCGCGCCCTCGCCATCCGTGCAGGAGGCCACGTACTCCTTGGCCACGAGGTTCATCCCGTCCCGCACGGGGGTGACCAGCATGACGTCGGCGGCCACGTAGAACGCCGTGAGCTCGGACTTGGGGACGGGGCGGTGGATGTACGTCACCACGGGGTGCCCGATCTCGCCGAAACTGCCGTTGATCCGGCCCACGGACTCCTCGATCCGCGAGCGCATGATCTGGTACTGCTCGACCCTCTCGCGGCTCGGGGTGGCGAGTTGGAGCAGGGTGACGTCGGCGGTCTCGAGTCTCCCCTCCTCGAACAACTCCTCCAGCGCGCGGAGCCGGACGTCGATCCCCTTGGTGTAGTCGAGGCGGTCGACGCCCAGCAACAGGATCTCTGGTGAGCCGAGTTCGGTACGCAGGCGTTCCGCGCGGGCGCGGGTGTCGCGGTCGCGGGCGGCGGCGTCGATGGCGGCCGAGTCGATCGAGATGGGGAACGCCCCCACCCGGACCCTGCGGTCGTCCACGCGGATCTCGGACGCCCGACCCCGGGTCGAACGCAGCCGAACGGAGGGGTGGCCGCCGAGTCGGTTGGCGAGGATCCGGAAGTTGTCGGCTCCGCCGGGCAGGTGGAAGCCCACGAGATCGGCCCCGAGCATCCCGTCGACGATCTCCGTGCGCCACGGCAGCTGCATGAACAACTCGACGGGGGGGAACGGGATGTGGAGGAAGAACCCGATGGTCAGGTCGGGACGCATCTCACGTAGCAGGCGGGGGACCAGCAGGAGTTGGTAGTCCTGCACCCAGACCGTGGCGTCGGTGGCGGCGGCCGCGGCGGTGGCCTCGGCGAACCGGCGGTTGATCGCGACGTAGGCGTTCCACCACTCGCGGTGGTACTCGGGGGGGACCACCACGTCGTGGAACAGCGGCCACAGCGTGCCGTTGGAGAACCCCTCGTAGTAGAGCCCGACATCCTCGGCGGACAGTGTGACCGAGTGCAGCCGGATGCCGTCGGCGTCGAAGGGCTCGGGGGCGGCGTCCGCCACGCCGGGCCAACCCACCCAGGCGCCGTGGTTGGCCTTGAGGATGGACTCCAGGGCCGTCACCAGCCCACCGGGGCTGGCCTTCCAGTGTTCCCGGCCGTCCTTGTCACGGACGAGGTCGACGGGTAGCCGATTGGCGACGACGACGAAGTCCGCACCGGCGTCCGGCGGCGTCTGCTCGGTCGCGCGCGTCATCCCCGTCCCTTCCGTGATCGCTGTGATGCGGCTAGTCGACGTCGGCAGGGTCGACCTTCTCGGGGCCGATCCCGAGCATCTCGAGCAGCATCAGGCACTCGTCGGCGTCTGCGGCGTACGAGGCCACGATCCTCTGGGCCTGATATGCGGTCTCGTCGGCGACGGGCTCGAGGTCGACGTCGAGCTCGGGCTCCTTGCTGGCCGCTGCGGCGGATGCCATGTGTGTCCTCCCGTGGTCGGTATGGGACGCAGGGCCCGTGTGGGCTCAGGCGTCCGACGTCATCTTACGTCACTGGTCGGCGGCGGCGGACCTGCGCAGATTACGCGTGACCCATTCGCCGAACACGATGCCGGCCGCCAGGGCCACCGCGATCGCCAGGGCCTGGAACATCAGTCCCACACCGATACCGGTCTGGTCACTGGTGAGGGCCGACAGTCCCCGATAGACGGACAGCCCGGGCAGGAGTGGTGTGATCCCCGCGATGGTCACGATCAGTGGCGGGACGGTCGCGATACGGGCGAGGATGCCGCCGAACAACCCCATCGCACAGGCCGCGAGCGCGGAACCCACCACCACGCCCAGCCCGGTCGTCGTGACCACCTGGAAGATGACCATCCCGATCGCCCCGACCGCCGCGGCGAGCCACGTCGCACGCACGGTGGCGTAACTGGCCACCGCGAAGCCGGCGGCCCCGACGCCCGCCGCGAAGACGGCGAGATACAGGGGCGCGTTGCCGGAGATGGTCGGGTCGATGGGGGGCGGGGACATGCCCAGTCGCGCGAACACCGCCAGGGCGATCGTGATGCCGCCGAGAACCCCGCCGGTGAGGATCATCGTCTCCACGCCGCGGCCGGCCGACGTCACGGGGAACCCGGTGATGGCGTCCTCGATCGCGCCGACGAGCGTGAGCCCCGCGAGGAGCACGATGATTCCCGCGGCGACGAGCGTGGATGGCTGGATGTCCACGAAGTTGTCGCTCAGGAACACGTAGGCCAACAGCGCCCAGGCGGCCGCGATGAACCCCCCGACGATCTGCTGGAAGAACTTCGGGAGGCGGTGGCCGTCCAGATAGCGGTTGGCGTACATCAGCGCGAACGTCGACACCATGGACAGGAGTCCGGCGAGCGGGCTGCCACCCAGTTGGATGACGACCGCGCAACCGAGCATCGCCCACCCCAGGACCGCGACCCGGAACGAGTGGGGGTGCGGGGAGGCGATGATCTGCTCGACCTCCGCCGTGGCCTGCTCGACGGTCAGTTGGCGCCGCACGATGAGGTCGGTGAGCCGGGCGACACGGGTCACCCGGGTCATGTCGATCGTGCGGTAGTTGACCACCCGGATGACGGAGATCGGCGGGCGACCACGTCGGCGGTTCACGCCGATGGTCAACGAGGTGAAGGTGACCTCGACGGTGGCGCCCGGCAGGCCGAACGCCGCCGCGACCGATTCCCCCTGGGCGACGGTGTCCGCCGCGCCCTCGCCGGAGGACAGGAGGATGCCGGCGATCTCGAGGGCGAGGTTCAGGACGTCGGTGACGGCGCCGTCGTCGTCCAGGTCGACCGGTGCCATCGGGGACAGGGGCGGCTCGACCGCCAGGTCCATCGTCGACTTGCGCAGACCCAGCCACGCCAGGGGGCGGGTGAACGGTGCGGGTGCGTCGCGGATCTCCACGTGGACACCGTAGTCAAGACCGCGGCGGTCGAGAGCGCGGCCCGGGGTCCGGTTAGGATGTGACCCGGACCCCGGCCGTGCCGGAGCCGTGCTGGAGTGGCGCAATTGGTAGCGCACCCGACTTGTAATCGGGCGGTTGCGAGTTCAAGTCTCGTCTCCAGCTCTCACCCGCCGCCCGGTGGAGCCGGGAGTGCACGCCACGCACGCGGGCGGTATACGTTTAGTTTTCTCAGGTTTCTGGGTAGGATGTGACAGGTGTTCAGCGACGGCGACGGCGAGGGCTCCGGAGACGTGGACGGGGGCGTGGACGCTGAGTCCACCCGGCGGATCGCCGAGGCGTGGATGCGCGCCGTCACCTCATGTGACGTGGACGCCGCGCTGGCCCTTTCCTCGCCGTCGATCGTCTACTCCAACGGCGGCCACCTCCGTCTCTACGAGGGGCACGACGGAGTGCGTGACATCATCGAGGATGTCGCCCGTATGTCCGGGTTCCTCGACGTGGCCGTCCTGTCGGTGGTGGCGCAAGCGGGGACCGTTGCCCTCCGGCGACTCGAGACCTACACCCTGCCCGAGGGCGGCGTGGAGATCCCGGCACTGGCCTTCGTCGATGTCGCGGACGGTGTGGTCACGCGCTGGGAGGACTACAAGGACTTGCGCACGCTGAACGCGATCGCGGAGTAGACGGTGAACGGGGGCGGTCCGGTGGACCGGGAGGAGCATCAAGTCGACGCCGCCGCGGTGGTCAGGGCGCTCGTCGAAGCCAGGTTCCGGGGGGATGTGACCACGACGACCGCTCTGTGCACGCCCGACATCGTGTTGCGGATCGAGGGGTCTCATGAGGCGCGCGGGCGAGAGGGAGTGGCGCACCTGATGGAGTTCAACCGAGAGGTCGCCACAAACGTGCGTGTCGAGATTCACCGGGTCATGGCATCGGGTGACACCGTCGCGATGAGCAGGACCATGTTCCTCACCATCAACGGGCAGGCCGTCGAGCTCAGCGCGGGCGCGTTCTTCACGTTGCGCGACGGCCTGGTGCGGGAATGGAGTGACTACCTGGACATGAGCGAGGTGGCGCGCGCGCTCGGGCACTGAGCCGGTCACCCGCCCGACCCGACCACCGGGGCGGCGAGTCGGGGTGGGCCGGTCAGTCCCCGGGAACGAACTCGTCGTGGCCGAGTTCCCGCAGAGCGCGACGGATCGTCGCGGCCGCCGCGTCCGACTCCTCCGCCGGGGCGTCGGGGTCCGCGCGGGACAGGTCGAAGCCGGACATGTCGTCGGCGGGGAAGACGTGGATGTGGGTGTGTGGGACCTCGAACCCCGCGATCAGATAGCCGGCCCGTGACGCCCCGAAACCCTCGACGACGGCCTCGCCGACCGCCTGGGCGACCTCGTTGAGCCGCGCCCACAGCCGGGGGTCGAGGTCGGTCCAGCGGTCGATCTCCTCTCGCGGGACGATGAGGGTGTGGCCGGCCGCGACGGGCGCGATCGTGAGGAAGGCGACCACCTCGAGGTCCTCCCAGACGAACCTGCCCGGCAGCTCACCGGAGATGATCTTGCTGAAAACGGTCGACATGCTCCCAGCCTACGTACCCGGGGCGGCCGGTTGCCGCTGATGCGCGGTGGCTCGTGGTGTAATGAGGGGTACGCCACCCGGACAACGAGCGGCGAACGGTCCTTAGAGGATGGCGGAGGGACGGCAGATGATCGAGGCAACGGCACCGACGGCAGACGACACCGTCAAGAAGAAGTCCTACCACCACGGTGACCTGCGGAACGCGATCATCCACGAGGCCACCACGCGGGCGCGGTCCTCGGGGGAGAAGGCGATCGTGCTGCGGGAGATCGCGCCGGTCGTCGGGGTGTCGGCCACCGCCGCCTACCGGCACTTCACCAACCGGCAGCAGCTGGTCGAGGAGGTCTCGGCCCGCGGGTTCGCCGCGATGGGTGAGCGTGTCGCCCTCCCGGGGGTCACCGGCGCGGAGTCGGCCCCGGGGCTCGCGGCCTACCTGGACCTCCGCAACGCGGGGATCGCGATCGTGGAGTTCACTGTCGCGGAGCCCGCCTGGGCGCGGATGATGGTCGAGACTCTCGGGGAGTCGTCGACGGTCGCGTTCGCGGCCTCGGACGTCGCCGAGATCATGCAGCAGATCGTCGACCGCGGGATCGCCGCGGGGATCTTCCGTTCGGGGACGAGGATCAGGGACCAGCGCGTCCTGTGGGCGGGGATCGACGGCCTCTGTTCGCACGCGATGTTCGGGCTCAAGCCGATGGGGACCCCGGAGGCGGACCACGCGACGGCGCGCACGCTCGATCTCTGCATGACGGACATGCTCACCGCGGAGGGGCTGCGGGTCCGCGACGAGGCCACGTTGCCGGACGGGATCGCGACCGACCTGCCGAGCTGAGGTCCACCCGACGACGCCTGCACCGGCCGTGCCGGGTCACGTCGCCCGGGGGCGCGACTACTGTGGTCGCTGTGCGAATTCTCGTGATCGGTTCCGGTGCCCGTGAGCACGCCATCCTCGTCGCCCTCGCCGCGGATCCCGCGGTGACGGAGCTCCACGCCGCGCCGGGCAACCCCGGCATGGTGCAGGCCACGTGTCACGACGCGTCGGTGACGGATCCCTCGGCGGTCTCCGCGTTGGCGCGGCGGCTCGAGGTGGACCTGGTCGTCATCGGCCCCGAGGTGCCGCTGGTGGCGGGGGTGGCCGATGCCCTTCGCGCGGCCGGCGTCCCGGTGTTCGGTCCCTCGGCCGAGGCCGCCCGGATCGAGGGCTCCAAGGCCTTCGCCAAGGACGTCATGGCCGCGGCGGGGGTCCGCACGGCG
>NZ_JAALEB010000160.1:0-4254 GCF_014145165.1 Dietzia sp. Cai40
CGGCCGCCGCCTCCGTTCTCGCGGCCGAGTCCGGGGCACCGGGCGGTCAGGCCCGCCCACTGGCCGTGATCGGCCGCGACCCCCGTGCGTCGGGGGAGATGCTCGAGGCGGCCCTCGCCGCGGGTCTGGCCAGCCAGGGTGTGGACGTCCTGTGTGTCGGCGAGCTCCCGACCCCGGCCGTCGCCCATCTGACGGCCCAGCACGGCGCGGCGCTCGGTGCGGTCATCTCGGCCTCGCACAACGCGATGCCCGACAACGGGATCAAGTTCTTCGCCGCGGGCGGGCACAAGCTCGGCGACCACCTGGAGGACCGCATCGAGGGCGCTCTGACGGAGGGGACGATCACCGGACCCACCGGGGCCTCGGTCGGCCGGATCTCACGCGCGTCGTCGGAGGACGCACTGGACGGGTACGTCCGGCACCTGCTCGACGCCACGCCCGGGCGGCTGGACGGGCTCGTCGTGGTGGTCGACTGCGCCAACGGGGCGGCCAGCGTCGCGGCGCCGCGTGCCTACCGCGACGCGGGGGCGACCGTGATCGAACTCCACGCCGACCCCGACGGGTACAACATCAACGACGGGTGCGGCTCCACACATCTGGATGACGTCCGCGCCGCGGTGCGCGAACACGGTGCGGACCTCGGTCTGGCGCACGACGGCGACGCCGATCGCTGCCTGGCCGTGGACGCCTCCGGCGAGGTCGTCGACGGTGACCAGATCATGGCGATCCTCGCCCTGGCGATGCGGGACTCCGGAGAGCTGGTGGGTGACACCCTCGTGGCGACCATCATGAGCAACCTCGGCCTCAAGGTGGCCATGCAGGCCGCCGGGATCCACGTCACCGAGACCAAGGTGGGGGACCGCTACGTCCTCGAACGGCTCCGCGAGGGCGGGTACAGCCTCGGCGGAGAGCAGTCCGGTCACCTCGTCCTCCCCGCCCACGCGACCACCGGGGACGGGGTCCTCACAGGACTGCGCATCATGGCCCGGATGGCGGAGACCGGCAGCCCCCTGTCCGAGCTCGCCGGCGTGATGACGGTCCTGCCGCAGGTGCTGATCAACGTGCCGGTGGACGACAAGGCCGCGGTCGTGTCGTCCTCGGTGGTGGGCGATGCCGTGGCCGAGGAGGAGGCGCGACTGGGTTCGGGCGGCAGGGTGCTGCTGCGTCCCTCGGGAACCGAGCAGCTGGTCCGCGTCATGGTCGAGGCGGAGGACGCGCACTGCGCCCGCCAGGTGGCCGAGCGACTGGCGGGGCTCGTCACCGCGGTCTGAGCCCCGGTGCGGTGGCCGGGCCCCACTCCGGGTGACGCCCGGCTCAGCTCCCGGTGAAGCTCTTGGCCAGCTTGAGCAGCGGCGGCGCCCCCGCCACGAGGTCGTCGTCCTCCTCCTCCAGCATCGCGTCGGTCACCGAGACGGTGCCCTTGAGCTTCGTCTCCGGATCGGCGAACGCCGAGTAGGTGGCGTCGTCCGCGAGCGTGCTCAGGAGATACCCCGCCAGCAGCGGGCGCACCGCGCGTTGCGTCCGGCGGTCCGGGTCCGCGAGTCCGACGTACTTGACCAGCGGCGCGCCCTCGACCAGGCCGGTCTCGATGGCCTTCTCGAGACGGCGGTGCACGATCGGGCCGCGCCAGGCCAGGTGGAGCGCCCGCGCGTCCTCGGCGTGGACCCCGCCGGACGCCGACAGCAGCAGGGCCGGCGCGTCGATGGTGATGGCCCGGTCGGCGGCCGCCGGGACGGTCTCGGTGGGGAACGCCATCGCCACCGCGCCGATATCGGTGCGCTGGGAGGCCAGCAGGGCACAGACCCCGCCACCGAGCCCGTGACCGGCCAGCCCGATCCGGCGGGGATCCGCGCGGACGGTCCCGCGGCCGAGCCTGGCCTGCAGGACGTCCTCGATCGCGGCCGACAGGTGGTCGGCGAAGTGTTGGTGGTTCGGCCGGGGGGACCGATCGGTCGCGGGCGCGACCACGACGAAGCCCCACGAGGCGAGGTGCTTGAGCGTGTCCGTGTAGTCACGGGGGCCCTTGGTCCAGTCGTGGGCGAAGCCCACCACCGGGGCGGGTGACGGCGCGTCACGCGGGACGAACACCGCGCCCGGCGTCCCGGTGAAACCGAGATCGCCCGTGTCGACCCCGTAGGGGCCCCGCCGGTTCACCTTGTCGAGCAGAGCTTTGGTCTTGATGGCCACGAGGGCCACAGTATCGCCTCCGGGGGGTCGACGGTGCCGGGGCGTCGGGACGGCGTGGCTACACTTAGCGGCCATGTGCGGAATCGTCGGTTATGTCGGGCATCAGGCTGCCCTCCCTGTCGTGGTCGAGGCCCTGCGGCGGATGGAGTACCGCGGATACGACTCCTCGGGCGTGGCCGTCCTCGACGGTTCGGGCGCCTCCCGCGTGGAGAAGAAGGAGGGCAAGCTCGCCAACCTCGAGGCCGCGCTGGACTCCGCCGGGCACGACAGCTTCCCGGGGACCACCGGGATCGGACACACCCGCTGGGCCACCCACGGGCGCCCCAGTGACCGCAACGCTCACCCGCACGTCTCGGGCGACGTGGCGATCGTGCACAACGGCATCATCGAGAACTTCGCCCCGCTGCGCGCCGAGCTGGAGGCCGCGGGGGTCGAACTGGTGTCGGACACCGACTCCGAGGTGGCCGCGCACCTGCTCATGTGCGAGATGGCGTCCGGTCCGCACGCGGGGGACTTCGTCGCCTCGTGCCGGGCCGTGCTGAACCGCCTCGAGGGTGCCTTCACCCTGGTCTTCAGCCACGCCGCCCACCCGGGCACCCTCGTCGCGGCGCGTCGGTCGACCCCGCTGGTGCTGGGCGTGGGGAAGGGCGAGATGTTCCTCGGTTCGGACGTCGCGGCGTTCATCGAGCACACCCGTGAGGCGGTGGAACTCGGCCAGGACAACGTGGTGGTGCTGCGGGCCGACGGCTACGAGATCACCGACCTCGCCGGCGAACCCACGGAGGGCCGCCCGTTCCATATCGACTGGGACCTGGCCGCCGCGGAGAAGGGCGGCTACGACTACTTCATGCTCAAGGAGATCGCCGAGCAGCCGGCGGCGGTCGCCGACACCCTGCTCGGCCACTTCCAGGACGGCCGCATCGTGCTCGACGAGCAGCGGATCAGCGACCAGGACCTCAGGGACATCGACAAGGTGTTCATCGTGGCCTGCGGCAGCGCGTACCACTCCGGCATGGTGGCCAAGTACGCCATCGAGCACTGGACCCGCCTGCCCTGCGAGGTCGAGATCGCCTCGGAGTTCCGCTACCGGGACCCGGTGCTGGACCGGTCCACCCTGGTGGTGGCCATCTCCCAGTCGGGTGAGACCGCCGACACCCTCGAGGCCGTGCGTCACGCCAAGTCCCAGAAGGCCCGCGTCCTGGCGGTGTGCAACACCAACGGGTCGCAGATCCCCCGTGAGGCCGACGCCGTGCTGTACACCCATGCCGGCCCCGAGATCGGCGTGGCCTCCACCAAGGCGTACCTGGCCCAGATCACCGCCAACTACCTCGTGGGACTGGCGCTGGCGCAGGCCCGGGGCACCAAGTACCCCGACGAGGTGGCGGCCGAGTTCCGTCAGCTCGAGAAGATGCCCGAGGCCATCCAGAAGGTGGTCGACTCCCTCGACCCGGTCCGCGAGATCGCGCGGGAGCTGGCCGACTCGAAGTCGGTGCTGTTCCTCGGCCGCCACGTCGGCTATCCGACGGCGCTCGAAGGCGCGCTCAAGCTCAAGGAGCTGGCGTACATGCACGCCGAGGGGTTCCCGGCGGGTGAGCTCAAGCACGGACCGATCGCGCTGATCGAGGACGGCCTGCCCGTCTTCATCGTCATGCCTCCGGTCGAGGGTCGGGGAGTCCTGCACTCCAAGCTCGTGAGCAACATCCAGGAGATCAGGGCCCGCGGTGCCCGGACCATCGTGATCGCCGAGGAGGGGGACGAGGTGGTGCGACCGCTGTCGGACTACTTCATCCCGATCCCGGCCTCGACCACCCTGCTCCAGCCGTTGCTCGCGACCATCCCCTACCAGGCGTTCGCCGCCGAGGTCGCCGCGGCCCGTGGGTACGACGTGGACAAGCCCCGCAATCTGGCCAAGTCCGTCACGGTGGAGTGATCCGCCCCCGGGTCTGATTCCGTCTGGGATCGTGGACGTCATGTTGCGCGCGCACCCGGTCGAGGCGATCCGGGCCGCCGAGCGCCCGCTCATCGAGGCGGCCGCGGCGGCGGGGGACCCGGACGCCGTGATGCGCC
>NZ_JAALEB010000161.1:0-12399 GCF_014145165.1 Dietzia sp. Cai40
GCGGGACCGCCGGTAGGGCCGTACGGGTGCTCGACACGGCCGCCGGCCGCATGGTCGCCGAGGCCACCGCGCGCGGCCTGGCGCGCCTGGACCAGGTGGGGCCGGACTTCCCTGGCGTGGACCAGGGCGTCGCATCGTGGTGTCCCGTGGAAGACCGCGACGACGACGAGGTGAGCGGTTCCGAGCCCGGCGCGGCCACTGAGCACCTCGACCGGGTCGCGGACCAGCTCGAGGCCTACTGCGCGGGCCGCCTGCGGGAGTTCGACCTCCCCGTGGACTGGGCGGCCGCCGGTGTGCACGACGAGTTCTCCCGTGAGGTCTACCGCGAGATCCAGCGCATCCCCTACGGCGAGACCTCGACCTACGGGCAGATCAGCGTGGACGCCGGTCGGCCGCGCAACGCCCGGCGGGTGGGGCGGCTGTGCACCCTGGTGCCGGTGCCGTTCGTCATACCGGTGCACCGGGTGATCCGCGCCGACGGCGGGATGGGGAACTGTCCTGAGTACCGACTGCGGTTGCTCGAGCACGAGCGGCGCAACCTCACCGCTGCGGGACCGGTGCCGTTCGCCTGGACCGAAGCGGCCGGCGACTTCGGGTTGGACCTCCTCGTCGATTAGACCTCAGGCCCCTAGACATCAGGCCCGGCCGCCGCGCGCGGGATCTGACCTGGCGGTCCCCCGTCGGCGCCGGTTCGGTGTCGTACGTGTGTTCTATAGTTTGAGTCATGGAAAAGGGAGTGTGGGGCGCGCCGGGGCGGGGTTCGGAGACCGCCCCGCTGGCTGACGTTCTCGCGCTTCTCGAGGCCTCCGTGGAGGCTCTGTGCGAGGTCGATTGGTCGGACCATGACGCGGACTCGCTGGTCGAGGCCGTGGGGCGCGCCGAGATCGTGGCCCGCCGGCTGGAGTCCGCCGGATCGCGCGCCACGGCCGAACTGGCGGGACTGCACCGGCAGAAGGGCCGTTCCGCCGGGGGAGTCGCCGCGATGCTGGCGGAGAAGCTGGGCCTGGCCAGAGGCGTCGTGCACGGGCGGATCGAGGCGGGCGGAAGGCAGGCCACCCCGGCCGGGCGGGCGGCGGCGGTCGGGGAGATCACCGCCGAGCACGAGCGGATCATCGCCAAGGCGGTCTCCGGGCTACCCGGGACGATCGGCGGGGCCGCCAAGACCCGAGTCGCCGAGGAGCTCACGGAGTTCGCACGCACGGTCGCCCCGGCAGAGTTGAGGGCGGAAGCAGCCCGTCGGGTCGCCGCCCTGTGTCCTGACCGCGGGAAGGGCCGGGAGGAACACCAGGATCGGCAGCGCTCGGCCCGACTCGGCTCGGCCCGGCCCGACGGCACCAGCACCCTGACCATGACGCTGACACCTCGCGCCCGGGCCCTGGTCGAGCGTGCGCTGTGCGACTTCGGCGGACCCGGCGGCGCCGTGGCGTGTGCACCCGGGTCTGACGAGCGCACCCCGGAGCAGCGGGCGCACGACGCACTCGTTCACCAGTGGGCCCTCGGTTCGGCCGTCGACCCCACCCGGCCCAAGGGGATCGCCACCATCGTGGTGCGCGTGACGCCGGAGCAACTCGAGAAGACCGACGCACTCGTGGAGACCGATTCCGGCATCCAGCTCAGCGTCCGGCAGGCCGTCTCGATGGCCGGGTCGATGCCGTGGTTCGTCTCGCTCCTGCGCGACGGCCGCGAGGAGTTGCACCGGATCGACGTCGACGCCCACCCCGACCGGCGCCTGGCCTCGGCGATCCAGCGCCTGGTCCTCTACGCCGCGCACGGCGGCTGCACCTTCCCGGGATGCGCCGCACCGGCAAGGAGGAGCCAGTTCCACCACGTCGAGGAATGGTCCCGGGGCGGACCCACGACAGTCGGGAACGGCGCGTTGGGGTGTCCCGTGCATCACGCCTTCGTCGGCGACGGGCCGTCGTCGTGGAAGACCGTCGTGAATCCGGACTCGCCAGGTCGCTGCACATGGTTGCCACCCGGAGTCGACAGGCTCACCGATGTCTGACCCGTGTCCTCCCGCGACCTCGTCCTTCTCGGTTCGCATCGGGGCGCGTGATGGGTCCGCATGGGGTGTACGAGGTGTGCCGGACGGCTCGCGCTGTCACAATGCCCACGTGCCCGATTCCCCCGTTTCCGAGACTCTCTCACCCGAGTCCGCAGCACCTACGATTCCTTCCCCTGTGAGCGGCATGCCCCTGTCGTCGTCCGCGGTCTACGTCGCGGCCCCCGAGGGCGACACCGGGAAGTCGACCGTCGCACTCGGTCTCCTGCGCATCCTCGCCGGAACCGTGCAGAGGGTGGGGGTGTTCCGCCCGGTCACCGTCGCGCCACGTGTCGTCGGCACCGATACGGACTCCGACGCCGAGCCCGCTCGAGATCGCATCGTGGAGATGCTCCTCCAGCACACCACCGTCAACCTCGACTACGAGGACTGCATCGGCGTGACCAACGTCCGGGTGCACGAGGACCGCGAATCGGCGTTGGCGGAGATCGTGGACAGGTACCACGTGGTGGCCAGGCAGTGCGATGTCGTGGTGATCCTCGGGACCGACTACACGGGCGTGCCCAGTCCCACCGAGTTCGACTTCAACGCCACCCTCGCCGTGAACCTCGGGGCGCCCGTCCTCCTGGTGATCCGTGGCGCCGACCGCACACCAGGGGAGATCGGGACCAACGCCCGACTCACCCTGGAGGAGCTCCGAGTGGAGCACGCCCACCCGGTGGGAATCGTGGTCAACCGGTGCGACCCCCAGGCGCTGGAGGAGATCCAGGCCGAGCTCGCGCCCCTGGACCTGCCTGCCTGGACGCTGCCGAGCCAGGCCCTTCTCACCGCGCCCACGATGGGCGAGCTGGTGGATGCCGTGGACGGCACCCTCTACTCCGGGGACCCGGCCCTGCTCGACCGGGAGGTCATGGCCCTGATGGTGGGCGGGATGACCGGAGAGCGGATCCTGGAGCGGCTGGTGGACGGCATGGTCGTCATCGTCCCCGCGGACCGGACCGACGCCGTACTCGCGGTACTCACCGCGCACGCCGCGGAGGGCTTCCCCTCGTTGGCCGGGATGATCTGGAACGGCGGCCTGATGCCGAACGCGGCGATGGATCGACTGGTCCGCGGGATGCGCTCGACGTTGCCGATCGTGTCCACCGACCACGGCACCTACGACACCGCCCGCGTGGCCGCGGACACCCGAGGGCGGGTCTACTCCGGGTCCGGCCGGAAGGTCGAGACGGCGCTGAGCCTGATGGAGAAGCACGTCGACACCGAGGAACTGCTCGCCCGCCTGCGCGTGGACACCCCCGACGTCATGACCCCGCAGATGTTCGAACACCAGCTCCTCGAGCGCGCCCGCACCGACAAGCGACACATCGTGCTGCCCGAGGGCGACGACGACCGTATCCTCCACGCCGCCGGCCGACTGCTGCGCCGGGACGTGGCCGATCTGACGATCCTCGGCGAACCCGATGCTGTGCGCCGCCGCGCGGATGAACTGGGCATCGACCTGTCCGGGGCGCAGATCCTCGACCCGCGCACCAGCGAGCACGCCGAACCGTTCGCCAGGCAGTATGCGGAGCTGCGCGAGCACAAGGGCATGACACTGGACGTGGCCCGCGACAGGATGCTCGACATCTCCTACTTCGCCACGATGATGGTGCACACCGGCCTGGCCGACGGCATGGTCTCCGGCGCCGCGCACACCACCGCGCACACCATCCGGCCCGCGCTGGAGATCATCCGGACGAGGCCGGGTGTGAAGACCGTGTCCAGCGTGTTCCTCATGTGCCTGTCCGACCACGTCCTGGCGTTCGGCGACTGCGCGGTCGTGCCCACCCCGACCGCCGAACAACTCGCCGACATCGCGCTCTCCTCCGCCGAGACCGCCTCCCGGTTCGGCGTGGACCCGCGAGTCGCGATGCTCTCCTACTCCACGGGTGACTCGGGCAGCGGAGCGGACGTCGACAAGGTGCGTGAGGCCACCGAGATCGTGTGCGCGCGGATCGCCGAGGCCGCCGAGGGGGATCCGATGGCGGACCTAGTCGTCGACGGACCGTTGCAATTCGATGCCGCGGTCGACCCCACCGTGGCCCGCAAGAAGATGCCGGACTCGCCTCTCGCCGGCCGCGCCACCGTGCTGGTCTTCCCCGACCTCAACACCGGCAACAACACCTACAAGGCCGTGCAGCGCACCGCCGGGGCCGTCGCGATCGGGCCGGTCCTGCAGGGGCTCCGCAAGCCCATCAACGACCTCTCCCGCGGCGCGCTGGTGGAGGACATCGTCAACACCGTCGCCATCACCGCAGTTCAGGCGCAGGGCTCTGCCGAACAGGCGCGGGGTGTCGCCGGCGGTCGGGAAGGGGACTCGTGACCCGTGTCCTCGTCATCAACTCCGGCTCCTCCTCGCTCAAGCTGTCGATCCTCGACACCGCCATGGAGTCCGAGCTGGCGTGGGCTCTGGTCGAGCGCATCGGCGAGCCCGTCGGCACGCTGACCGTGCGACGCGGTGACCTGGCCGGTTCGCCGGGTGAGGAACGCACCGCCGAGGCCGCGTTCCCCGACCACACCGCGGCGCTCAGCCGGGTCCTGGAGCTGGCGGGCGAGCTAGGCGCCCACCCCACGGACCTGGGAGTCGAAGCGATCGGCCACCGGGTGGTCCACGGTGGGCCGGACTTCCACGATCCGGTCGAGGTCACGCCCGAGGTGGAGGCGGGCATCGAGAGGCTCGAGCTGCTGGCGCCGCTGCACAATCCTGCCAACCTGCGCGGGATCCGGGTGGCCCGCGAGCTGTTGCCCGGCCTGCCGCACGTGGCGGTGTTCGACACCGGGTTCTTCCACACCCTGCCCGCCGCCGCCCACACCTACGCGATCGACCGCGCGGTAGCCAGCGAATGGGACCTGCGCCGGTACGGTTTCCACGGCACCAGCCACGAGTTCGTCTCGCGCCGCACCGCCGAGATCCTGGGCCGACCGTACGACGAGCTCAACCAGATCGTGCTGCACCTCGGCAACGGGGCGTCGGCCTCGGCGATCTCGGGAGGCCGGGCGGTCGACACCTCCATGGGGCTGACTCCGCTCGAGGGTCTGGTCATGGGCACCCGTCCCGGCGACCTCGACCCCGGACTGATCATCCACCTCATCCGCGACCGGGGCATGTCTCCCGAGGACGTGTCCACCCTGCTCAACCGCAGGTCGGGGCTGGAGGGGTTGGCGGGAGCCCGCGACTTCCGGGAACTGCTCGCGCGGGTCGACGCCGGGGACGACGACGCCGTGCTCGCCTACGAGGTGGTCATTCATCGGCTGCGTCGCTACATCGGCGGCTACTGGGCGGTGCTCGGCGACGTCGGGGCCATCACCTTCACCGCCGGGGTGGGCGAGAACGTCGCCCGCCTGCGAGCCGACGCGCTGTCCACCCTCGGCGGGTGGGGAGTGGAGATCGACCCGGAGGCCAACGAGAACGGTTCCGGGGAACGCATCATCTCTACGCCCGGCAGCCGGGTCACGGTTCTGGTGGTGCCGACCGACGAGGAGCTGGCGATCGCCCGGGCGTGTGACACGGTCTTGGGGCTGGGGGAGTAGCAGAGCGACCTTTACCTAAGAACACTCTTAGGCCTACAGTGAGGGCCTCCCCCGGGCGTCGGCCCGGGCCCGACGAAGCTGGTCGATGCCGAACCCCCCAGGATCTCCGCATTCCACCGAGCCCGCCCGCGATACGCGGGCCAGCCGGTCACGAGGTCTTCGGAAGGTGGGGCTGATCCCGGTCGCACCCGCCGCAGCGGTCACCCTGGTGCTCGGCGGGGCCTCCGTCGCCAGGGCCGTCACCGCCACGCCATTGGACGCCCACACCGACCTGGAGTTCTCTCGTTCGATCGGCGGGAGATTGGATGGGTTACGGGTTTGGTTGCCCGGCGGGCCGTCGAACGGGTCCTCCGGCAGCTCCGCCGGCGGTTCGGTAGGTGACCTGTTGGGCGGTCTGACGAGCACCGGCGGTTCGGAGGGATCCGGCTCCGTCCCGGCCGCCTCCGCCCCTGCCACCTCCGCGCCCACCTCCCTGCCGCGTTCCCCATCGTCACCCGCCGGCCCCGACGACACCGGGCAGGTCCCGGTGAACTCGGTGACGCCGCGCGAGGGCGCGCCGTCGTCGGAGTGGGCACGCGCCAACTCGCAGGTCCGCGGATCCCTGGCGGAGACGGGTGTGGGTGCGACCGACCTGCTGCTGTGGGCGCTCACCGCCGCCGCGGCCGGGGTGACCCTGATCCTGTGGGCCACCCGGCGGCGCGGCGACCCCGGGGACTGAGCATCCGACACCCGGACGGGTCAGAACGTCGTTCGCGGCCGGATGCTGTTGGCCTGGTCCACCAGGCGGAAGCGCTGCTGACGGGTCTCGGTGGACCGCGCGAGGGTCCGTAGCACGGTCTCGGCGCCCGTCCTCAGTCCGAACTCGGTGAAGGGCACCCCGCGCATCAACGGTGAGGGCGAGGGCTCGTTGCCGGGAAGCTGGATCCAGGCGAGCGCGGTGGTGAGCACTGTCAGCCGGATCTGGAACGCCCGGTGCTCGCCGGCGGACAGGTTGGTGACCCGGCGCGCGGCCTCCCGCAGGTGGGACTCCTCGGTCTCCTGCAGGGGCCGCCCCTGGCACAGCAGCAGGATCGCCGTGAGGTTGGCCAGCGCCGAATAGCGCGAATTGGGCGGCACCCGGTCCAGTTCCTCGATCGCGGCCGACACCTCTCCGCGCCGCTGCAGCTGACGCGCCAGCCCGAACGCGGAGCTGACCGCCGCCCGGTCCACCGACCACACGGTGCGGTAGAAGTGCTCGCTCGAGCGCGCCCAGCGGGTCCGGTCCCCCTCCGGGCACACGTCGAGGATGAGTTCGGCCGTCGCGGCCAGCGCCAACTTGGGGCCGTTCTCGCCCGGCATGGCAGACAACACCTGCTGGAACTTCGGATACGCGCTCACGGGGTCGCCCTTGAGCAGGGCGATCACCCCGACGTACCAGACCAGGCGCCACTCCGAGCGCAGTCGGTGGGCGTTCTCCTCCAGCAGCGCCTCGGCCGCCGCGAGGTCGCCGCTCTCGAGGTAGGCGCGGGTCAGCGACATGATCACGCCCACGCTCTCGTGGGCCTCGGACTCCGAGTCGGAGTACAGCTCACGGAGCGTGTCGATCCGCTGCTCGACGGAGGTGTACGAGGTGGCGGCGAGGATGCGCCCGGCGGGATCGGAGGATTCCATCAGTGGCACGGGCAGGGCGTCGACGAGTTCGGCCCCGGTCAGGGTGGTGTCGCGGGCGTGGCCGTCGACGAGGAAGTCGGTCGGTTCGACCGTGAACAGCGTGCCGAAGGTGGACCGCTGCGGCGAGAACACCGAGGAGAACGCGGGGTGTGGTTTCCCGGTGCGCAGCGCCAGCACCTCCCGCAGCACCCCCATGAGCTGCCCGGCCATCCCGTTGGCGCTACGGAACCGCATGTTCGGGTCCTCGTTGGTGGAGCGCAGCAGGAACCGGTAGAGCGAGTCGTACCGGCTGAACACCGGCTCCTCGACGGGGGAGGGGATCCCGTCGGCGTAGCGGCCGTCGACCACCGGGAGCCGGACGATCAGCGAGGCCAGGGTGCGCCCCACGGTGTACAGGTCGGAGGCGATGGTGGGGCCGGTCACGGGGATCTCCGGTGCCTGGAAGCCCGGGGTGCCGTAGATGTGCCCGTAGTCGCCCACGCCCGAGACGGCGCCCATGTCGATGAGCTTGACGTGGTCCTCGGTGAGCATGATGTTCTCGGGCTTGAGGTCGTTGTAGACCAGTCCCACGGAGTGCAGGTAGGACAGCGCTGTGAGGGCCTCGAGGACGTACGCGATCGCCTTCTCCACGGGCAGGACCCGGCCGGGCGCCGACCGCCGCACGTCCCGCAGGCTGGGGCCGCCGACGTATTCCATGACGATGTATCCGCCGTGCGTGGGCGAGGTGGCCCAGTCGTCGTGGATGAAGTTGTAGATCCGGACGATCGACGGGTGGGAGAGCTCGGCCAGGATCTCGCGCTCGGCCACCGCCACCTCCTGCGCCTCCGCCTGGTCGGCGTGGAGCAGGCCCTTGAGCACCACCCACCGGTCGGAGACGTTGTGGTCCACCGCGAGGTAGATCCAGCCCATCCCGCCGTGGGCGAGCGCGCCGCGCACCTCGTACTGGTCGGCCACCACGTCGCCGGGCCGGAGCTCGGGCCGCGGGAGACGGCCACCGGAGGCCTCGCACTCGGCCTCGATGTCCTCCGGCGAGAGCATGGCCGAGTTGGGGTCCACAGGGATGATGTACGGCAGGTCCACCAGCCCCTCCGACGCCGGACTCGGCCGGTCCTCGGGCTTGCTGGGTTGCCGCATCCGGAACGGTGCCGAGCCGGTTCGGTCGCCGGTGGTGACCTCGCCGGTCCGGGCGGAGGGCCGCTCGGCGGGGACCGATCGGGTACGCGACTCGGGGTCGTCGGTGGTGTCCGCGGTGGCCACGGGCCCGGTGACGGCACCCGCCTCGTCGTCGCGGGAGCCCGGGCTGCCGGATGCGTCCGAGGTGCTGCCCGACCCCGCGGTGTCCTCGAGGTATCCCGTCATGGAGACGGCCCCGGTCGCGGAGATCGCCCCGGTGGCCTGCATCGCACCTGTGGCGGGCATCGCCCCGGTGGCGGCGACCGCCGACGTGGACTCCGTCGCCTCGGTGTCCCATGACGCCTCTGTGTGCCCCCGCGTCTCCGTGTGCCCCACCGCCTCCGTGTGCCCCGCCGCGCCCGTCACCTCGAGTGCGCCGGTGACCGACCCCGGCTCGGGGCGGAACGTGGCCTCGGTCCCCGCGGTCGGCTCGTCGACCGCGGGCCCGTCGTCCCATTTCCGGTAGCTCATCTGGGCTCCTCCGGCACGTAGGCCGGCGCGGGCATCCCGGGACTCGGGCCGAGCCCGGAGAGCCACGTGGAGTACATGCGGTTCCACGTGCCGTCGGCCCGGATCCGCTCGAGGGTCGAGTTGACCTGCCGGACCAGGCCGTCGGTGTTGTTACCGGGGGTCGACTTGGCGATGCCCACCCCGTACGGCTCCGCGTTGAGCTGCGGTCCGACGATCTCCAGGTACGGGTCCTGGGCGGTGATGCCAACCAGGATCGCGTCGTCCGTGGTGATGGCGTCCACCTGGTTCTGCTGGATGGCCACCAGGCAGTCGGCCCACGTGTTGACCGACAGCACCGTGAGCCGCTCCAGCTCCTCCCACAGTCGGGAGGCCGAGGTGGTGCCGGCCGCCACGCACACCCGCCGACCCTCGAGGTGTTCGATCTCGGTGATCCCGGAGCCCCGCACGGCCAGCACGCGCTGGTAGGCCTGGTAGTACGGCACGGAGAAGGTGATCAGCTCGCGCCGCGCGCACGTGATGGACATCGACCGGATCACCACGTCGACCTGGTTGTTCTCCAACGCCTCGATCCGGTTGACCGAGGTCAGGGAACGGAACTCGACCTGGCCGGGATCGCCGAAGATGTCCCGGGCGATCTCGCGGGCCAGGTCCACGTCGAAGCCGGTGAGCTGCCCGGTGCCCGGGTCACGGAAGGAGAACAGGTTGGAGCCCTGGTCCAGCCCCACGATCAGCCGCCCCCGCTGCCTGATGCGGGGGACGCGCTCCTCGGGCGGGGCGTCGTCCGGGCGCAGGCTCGGCAGCGGGTCGCAGGACTCGTCGGGGGTCACCTGGGGGAGTCCTGTCGGGCCGTCGGTGCTGATCACCGCTCCGGCCGGCAGCGGCATCACCGCGGACACCTCCGGGATCCCCACGTGATCCGACTCGGAGATCATCTCCCGGTCCGGCCCGCCGTCGCCGCCGCGCGCCTCGTCGTCGTCGACCCCGCACGCTCCGGCGAGCACCAGGGCGGCGACCAGAACGCCCCCGGTCACCACGCGGGCGGTCCGCCGCCCGGCCCACCACCTCATCCGCGCGCTCACAGGTACTCCCTGATCCGGGGTGCGATGCCCACGACCACGGCGAACGCGGCCAGGGCGGACAAGGCCATGATCAGGTCCGGCCCGGTGGCGGAGGTGCGCCGCGCGTTGTCGATGCGCGTGCGCAGCGTGTCGCGGGCTTCCTCGATGGCGTCCTGCATGGACTCGTCGAACTCGTCGAACGCGGCACCGGAATCGCCCTCCTCCTGGCCCGAGGAGATGGTGATGGCCCCCTGGTAGTCGCCCTGTTGGTAGAGCGAATCGGCGCGGTTCTGGGCGGCCATCCAGTCGTCCAGGGCCTCGATCGCGCTGGTGACGGCACCGTCGCCGTCCAGGCTGATGCGGCTACGGGACTGCTCGTCCGGGTCCAGGTAGACGGTCAACGAGTCACGGACGCCGCCGAGGATGGCGGCCCGCTCGGCCGCCGACCCCTCGGGATCGGTCCGGCGCACCAGGTTGAGCGTCTCCTGCGCGCGCACCTTCTGGGCGTCGATCCGCTGCCGGGTGAGCTCGTTCATCGGTGCCGCGCCCTCGGACAGGCCGCGCGCGTTGTTGTTGGCGGCCAGGAAGCCGGCGATCATGGTGAGCAGGAAGGTCGCCACCATGAGCAGCGAGGCCAGCGCCAACGCCGGGTTGACCCGCCGCCCGGTGATCTTCCACAGCCACTGCTGCAGCAGCACCAGCACCGCGATCGCCATCCCCAGCAGGATGAACGACCCCCACGGCGGCGAGGACCACTCGCGGTCGGACTCGCCCACCGAGGTGGACTGGCGGTCGTACAGGTCGGCGGCCGCCGGCAGGATCGTGTCCTGCATGAGCGTCGAGGCCGACGCGAGGTACGCCGAGCCGACCGGGTTGGCGACCCGGTTGTTGGTCCGCGCCGTCTCCACGAGGCCGGTGTAGGTGGTCAACTGGGCGTTGATGTGCGCCAGCTGGTCGATCGACTCCTCGTCCGAGCGGTCGAGGCCCAGGGAGGCGGCGATGATCGACGCCGACGAGGTGGCGATGGCCTGGAGGTACCGCTCCCTGAGCTCGGCGGGTTCTATCCCGCCGGTGATGAAGGCGGTGTTGGCCGCCGAGTCGGCGATGGTCAGGGAGCTGTACAGCGTCTGGGAGGCGTTGGCGACGGGCTCGACCTCGGCCAGCAGGGTCTCGTGATGGCTCTGGCGTTGGGTGATTGTCTGCGACGCCACGGTCCCGCCGAGCAGGATGGTGACGATCGCCGCCACCGCGAACACCGACATCCGCCCCGGTGTGGTGAGGACGTCGTTCCAGAACCGCGCGGCCCGGCGGCGGACCGGCCGGCGGGGGCTCGCGGCGAGCTTCTCGGAACCGGACCCCCCAGACGTTCCGGCACCGGACCCGGCACCCGGTCCCGACGACGACCCGGAGCGCGAGCCCGGACCGGAACCGGGTCGGGGGCCGGGTCCGGCGTCGTTGCTCCTGGTGAGGGTCGGGAGGCCCATCTGGTCTCTCACCTCCCGGTTCTCTCCCCGCCGGCGTCGAGGATCCGGTGGCGTGTGTTCCAGGTTAGTGAAGTGGCGGGGCGACGTCGGGCAGACTGGTCGAGGAGTACGCAGTTCCGCCCTATCCGGGGCGGATCCGGTCCGGTGAGGCGTCCGGTGGAGTGGAGGACCAGTGGCCACGAGTGAGGGTGACGGGAACGGCTGGGTGGTGTCGGCCGGCGGTGACCGACGGTGGGGCCGCTTCGGTGCCGCGGGCCTGCTCCTGCGCGCGGCCGACCCGACCGACCCCGACACCCCGCTCGTCCTGCTGCAGCACCGCGCGGTGTGGACGGCGTCCGGCGACACCTGGGCCCTGCCCGGGGGCGCGCGCGACTCCTACGAGGACGCGCCCCAGGCCGCCCTGCGGGAGACCCAGGAGGAGGCCGAGATCCGGCCCGCCGACGTGGTGGTCCGCGCCGTCCGGGTGACCTCGCGGATGCCCGGCACGGTGTGGCACCGGCCCGGACTGGACATGCGGCATGTGGCCGAGATGATGCGCCGCCTGCGGCCCGACCAGAAACACTCGGACGATCCGGGGGACCGCGGCCGGACGATCCCCCCGCTGGTGCAGGAGTCGACCGACGCGGTGGAGTGGACCTACACGACCGTGGTGGCCGACGCCCCGCGGCCGCTGGAGACCGTGCCCAACAACGAGAGCCTGGAACTGCGCTGGGTGCCCGAGACCCTGGTCGACGAGCTGCCGCTGATGCCCGCGTTCGCCCGCGCCTGGGCTGACGGTCTGCGCGCCCGGCCGGTGGAACTCGTGGTGGACGTGGCCAACGTGCTGGGTTCCCGACCGGACGGGTGGTGGAGGGACCGGGCCGGCGCCACCACGACGTTGCTCGACGAGCTGGGCTCGGCCATGCCGCGGACGATCGAGCTGCCCGACGGGTTCGGCTGGGTGGCCCGCGCCCACGCCGTGATCGAGGGGGCGGCCCGCCGGGCCGAG
>NZ_JAALEB010000162.1:0-12621 GCF_014145165.1 Dietzia sp. Cai40
GGCGGCCCGTGTCCGGCGGCCCGGGTCAGGCGGGCCGGGTACGACGACCTGACCCCGCCCCCCGCCCCCGCACACGGACGATCAGGAACCCGACGAGCCCGCCGGGAGTGACCCCGCGGACAGCGACCCCGCGGAGAGCGACCCGGTCCCGCCGGTGAACCCGTCCCTCCACGCCACGACCGTCGACGGACGTGGCTGCGACGTCCCGCCGTCGGGCCAGTGGGAGGCGGGGTTCTCGATCGAGGCCCCGTCCTTCTCCCCGGGGTGCTGGACGTTGACGATCGCGCGGTCGGCAAAGACGAGCGGACCGCAGGTCTCCGCACCGATCGGCACGGTGAGGAACAGCTTGGTCTCGCCCCGGGTCGGCCCCTCTGTGGCCACCGAGTAGAGCCCGTCGTTGAATCCGAGCGCGTTGCCGTCGGTGGACACCCACAGCCCACCGGAGGGGTCGAAGGCCACGTTGTCCGGGCACGAGATCGGGCTGACCTTGGACTTGTCGAAGCCGCCGAAGTAGGTGTCGGCGGCGGCGGGGTCGCCGCACACCAGGAGCAGGTTCCAGCCGAAGGTCGTCCCGGCGTGGTCGTCGGTGATCTCGACGACCTGCCCGTGCTTGTTGTCGTGCCGGGGGTTGGCCTCGTCGACCTGGCCGACGGTGCGGCGGGTGTTGTTGGTCAGCGCCATGTACACCTTGCCGGTCGTGGGGCTGGGTTCGACGTCCTCCGGCCGATCCATCCTGGTGGCCCCGACCGCGTCGCCCGCCATGCGTGTGTACACGGCGACCTGCTCCGCGGTCATGCCGGTGACGTGGGAGACGGCGTTGCCGGCCGCGTCGACGGTCATGAGCGGGATCCAGCCGCCCGTCCCGTCGAACGCGCCGTCCGAGGGGAGCGTGCCCGACCCGTCGATCTCCGACTCCGGGGAGTTGCCGGTGAAGGTGGCCACGTAGAGCGTCCCCTCGTCGAGGATCCTCATGTTCTGGGTCCGCGCCGCCGCGGTCCGTCCCGGCACCATCTTCCGGCTGGAGACGAACTTGTAGAGGTAGTCGAACCGCTCGTCGTCGCCCGAATAGATGACGACGGTCCCGTCGGCGGTCACGTGAACGGTCCCGCCCTCGTGCTTGAACCGCCCGAGCGCCGAGTGCTTGACCGGCGTGGAGTCCGGGTTCCAGGGATCGACCTCGACGATGTAGCCGAAACGGTTGACCTCGTTCGGCTCGGCGGCCAGGTCGAAGCGGCTGTCGAAGCGCTCCCACTTGCGGCCCGACTCACCGACCGCCACGCCGTAGCGACGCAGGGCCTCCACACGCGCCGGGTCGGTCACGGAGCCGGTGGTGCCGAAGTACTGGTTGAAGTTCTCCTCGCCGGACAGGACTGTTCCCCAGGGGGTGTGGCCGCCGGCGCAGTTGTTGAGTGTTCCCAGCACGCGGGTCCCGGTGGGGTCGGCGGTGGTCCGGGTGAGGGGGCCGACGGCCGGGCCCCGCAGCTCGAACGGCGTCGTCGCGGTGATGCGGCGGTTGTAGGACCCCATCACGGGATCGAGCCCGCCGTCGGACGGCCT
Organism: Dietzia sp. Cai40; assembly: GCF_014145165.1. Classification (NCBI taxonomy): domain Bacteria; kingdom Bacillati; phylum Actinomycetota; class Actinomycetes; order Mycobacteriales; family Dietziaceae; genus Dietzia; species Dietzia sp. Cai40. The sequence continues at coordinate 1,558 of NZ_JAALEB010000162.1, forward strand.
GCTGGCGAGCTCCACCACCGTCATGCCGTGTGCGGCCCAGGCGATCTCCACCTGCTCGCGGGTCGGGGCGGCGGAGTCGTACCCGCGGAACATCATCGGCTCGGTGGTGTACTCGTGGTTGACGGTGAGCAGGAACCGGTCGTCGCGGTCGTCCATGGGGAACAGGACCGCCAGGTCGCAGTTGAAGCCGTACTGCACCGCCTGCGCGGCGGCCGTCTGGTTCTCGAAGTCGAAGCCGGGCGCCCCGGGGACCACCGGGTCGCCCCAGCGGATCACCACGTCGCTGGAGTGCCCGACGGGCACGGTGACGGCGTCCGCGGTGTTGGGCTCCACGGGGAGGAAACCGGTGTCGAGGGTGCCCCCACCCGTCGACCCGGGTGCCCCGGCCGAGCCCGTGCCGAGGGAACCCTGCGCGGCGACGGAGGCGGGCAGGACCTGGGTGGCCCCCACCGCGAGCGCGACCACGCCCGCCGCCTTGAGCGCCCCCCGGCGGCTGATCTCGGTGGCGACGTCCCCGAAGTACGGGTTGTCGCTCGTGTTGGGGACCGGCGCCGCGCACTGGTCACCGCACTTGTACACACAGGTCAGGTGCTGGCGGTTGGAGATTCCGGGGGTGGCGATCGGAAGCAGACTGCGGACTGACAACGGTTCTCCCTGAGGACGTGTGCGCCCCACACGGGCGCACGAGGACGCTGTGACCCTAGGGAGCGCGGGCGACGGCGCGGGCGTGCTGAGGACACGTGCGGATGAACTGTGGGCGCAGTGCCGGTGAACACCGGTCCCGTGACGCTACAGTCGTCGTGACAACCCTCAATCTCGGATCGTCCGGCACGTTCCTGCCGGTGAAGGGAAGGATCTCTCCATGGCTACGGTGACCTTCGAGAACGTGTCCATCATCTACCCGGGCGCCGCACGGCGCAGTGTGGACCGACTCGACCTGGAGATCGCCGACGGCGAGTTCCTGGTCCTGGTGGGACCGTCGGGCTGCGGGAAGTCCACCACTCTCCGCGCGCTCGCCGGGCTCGAGGACGTCTCGGCCGGACGCATCCTCATCGGTGACAGGGACGTCACCGGGACGGAGCCCAAGGACCGGGACATCGCGATGGTCTTCCAGAACTACGCGCTCTACCCGCACTACACCGTGCGCGAGAACATGGGTTTCGCGCTCAAGCTGGCCAAGGCCTCCAAGAAGGAGATCGCGGAGCGGGTGGACCGCGCCGCGGAGATGCTCGACCTCACGGACTACCTCGACCGCAAGCCCAAGGAACTCTCCGGTGGTCAGCGCCAGCGGGTCGCCATGGGTCGGGCGATCGTGCGCAACCCGCAGGTGTTCCTCATGGACGAGCCGCTGTCGAACCTCGACGCCAAGCTCCGGGTGGCCACCCGCGCCCAGATCGCCAAATTGCAGCGTGAACTGCGCACCACCATGATCTACGTGACCCACGACCAGGTCGAGGCCATGACGATGGGGGATCGGGTGGCGGTGCTCAAGGACGGCATCCTGCAGCAGGTCGACACCCCGCGCGAGCTGTACCACAACCCGGTCAACGCCTTCGTCGCCGGCTTCATCGGATCGCCGTCGATGAACCTCTTCGACGCGCCCGTCTCGGACGGCAGAGTGGACCTGGAGGGTTTCGCGGAAGAGGTCCCGCCGGGGTCCGGACCGAGGGTCACCGTGGGCGTGCGGCCGGAGCACCTGCGGATCGCCGGGGACGGTCACGGGTTGGAGGTGACCGTGGACCTGGTCGAGGAGCTGGGGGCGGACAGCTACCTGCACTGCTCCACCGCGGACGGGCACCCGGTGGTCTACCGGGCCGAATCGGGTGACCACCCGGGTAAGGGCGAGACCATGTTCCTGGCCGCGCTCGACGGCGAGGTCCGCTTCTTCGACGTGGAGACCGGCCTGCGACTGCGGTGACCGGGTGCGCCGAGGCGGGCCACAGGGCTCGACGAGGCGGGCCACAGGCCCGATGAGGGCGGTAGTGGCGGATTGCAACATCTGTTGTTGCTAGAGTGTCGCGTGTGATCTGAGTCTCGCGGCCCACGGGCGGCGGTACGGCGGGGAGTCGGCGATGGGACCGTCCATGGTCCGACGCCACAGGCCCCGTGTGGGTTACGCTCAGCGGGACCTCAGAGAGACCCGCGTCACAGTGAACCCGGGATCACCCGACCGCCGGCACACGTCGGCGGTAGGCGAGACACGACAATAGGAGAGAGCGCATGGCCGTTCACGGCAGGTTCCTCAAGGCGGCGGCGGCCGCATCCATGGTCGCGGTGCTCACCGCGGCCTGTGGCAACGGTGGTGGTGACGAATCCGACGAGCAGGCGGAGGCCGGCACCTCGGGCGTCGGCCCGATCACCTTCGCGATGGGCAGCAACGACACGGACAAGCTCCGTCCCGTCATCGAGCAGTGGAACGCGGAGAACCCCGACCAGGAGGTCACCCTCCGTGAGCTCCCCGCCGAGCAGGACGGTCAGCGGGACACCCTCACGCAGTCCCTCCAGACCGAGAGCGGCGAGTACGACGTGTTCGCTCTCGACGTCACGGACACCGCGTACTTCGCGGCCAACGGGTGGCTGCAGCCGATCGAGGGCGACACCGAGGTCGACACGTCCGGCCTGATCGAGGCCGCCGTGGACTCCGCGACCTACAACGGCACGCTCTACGGCATCCCGCAGAACACCAACGCCCAGCTGCTGTACTACCGCACGGACCTCCAGCCGGAGGCGCCCGCCAACTGGGACGCACTGGTCGCGTCCTGCGAGGCCGCCGAAGGCGCCGACGTCGACTGCCTGCAGACGCAGCTCAGCCTCTACGAGGGCCTCACCGTCGCCGCCACCCAGTTCATCCACAGCTGGGGCGGTCAGGTCGTGGGTGACGACGGGCAGACCCCGGAGCTCGACACCGATCAGGCACGCGCCGGCCTCACCGCCCTGGTCGACGCCTACCAGAACGGCGTGATCCCCCCGCAGACCGACGCCTTCACGGAGGAGGAGACCGCGCAGGCCTTCCTCGCCGGCGAGACCATGTACTCCTACAACTGGCCGTACATGTACGAGTCGGGCCAGTCCGATCCCACGTCCCAGGTCCAGGGCCGGTTCGAGGTCGCACCCATCGTCGGCCAGGACGGCGCAGGCCGGTCCACCCTCGGCGGCTACAACAACGCCATCAACGTGTTCTCCGAGAACAAGGCCACGGCGCAGGCGTTCCTCGAGTTCATCATCTCCGAGGACGTCCAGATGGGCTTCGCCGAGCAGTCGTTCCCGCCGGTCCTGTCCTCGATCTACGACGACGAGGCGCTGCAGCAGGAGTTCCCGTACATGCCGGCCCTCAAGGCGGCTCTCGAGAACGCCGAGCCGCGCCCGGTCACGCCGTACTACCCGGCGGTGTCCAAGGCGATCCAGGACAACACGTTCGCCGCGCTGCGTGGCGAGAAGAACGTCGAGCAGGCGCTCACCGACATGAGCGCCGCGATCGACCAAGCGGCTCAGTGACACCAGAGTCTGAACAGCAGGTATGACATCACCGCGCTGATGGGCCCCGGGTAGCATTCCCGGGGCCCATCGGCCGTCGTGGTGAGGGCGGGTGCGATCCGATGAGGAGCTGCAGCGATGACGACGAGTGAGAAGTCCCCGGCGCCACTGGTCGAGAAGAGATTCGACTGGCGTCCGGTGTGGATGGTGGGCCCCGCGCTCGCGATCCTCGCGGTGGTGATCGGTTACCCGGTCGTCCGTGCGGTGTACCTGTCCTTCCAGGCCGACCGCGGCCTCGATCCCGCCACGGGGATGTTCTCGGACGGTGGGTTCGCCGGGTTCCAGCACTATCTCTACTGGCTCACCCAGGCGTGCCCGGCCCGGGGCGGCGACGGCACCATCCCCTGCCCGCCCGGTGTCTCGGCCGTCGACTTCTGGCCCGCCATGGGCAACACCCTGTTCTTCACCGTCACCACCGTCTCGCTCGAGACCGTGCTCGGCTTCGCCATGGCGGTGGTCATGGGCAAGAGCATCTGGGGACGCTCGCTCCTGCGCGCGGCGGTCCTCGTGCCGTGGGCGATCCCCACCGCCGTCACCGCCAAGCTCTGGGCGTTCATCTTCGCCCCCAACGGGATCGCCAACACGATGCTGGGCACCAACATCGCCTGGACCACCGACCCGTTCTACGCCCGTATGGCCATCATCATCGCGGACGTGTGGAAGACCGCGCCCTTCATGGCGCTGCTGATCCTCGCCGGGTTGCAGATGATCCCCGGGGACGTCTACGAGGCGGCCCGAGTGGACGGCGCCTCACGGTGGCAGCAGTTCACCAGGATCACGTTGCCGCTGGTCCGGCCGGCCCTGATGGTGGCGATCCTCTTCCGCACCCTCGACGCGCTGCGCATGTACGACCTGCCCGTGATCCTCGTGTCGGCCAACTCCGGCTCGCCCACCGCGACGGTGTCCATGCTGGTGGTCAACGAGATGCGGATGGGCAACTTCAACAGCGCGTCCGCCATATCGACACTGGTGTTCCTGCTGATCTTCGCCGTGGCGTTCGTCATGGTGAAGTTCCTCGGCGCGAATGTCGTCGATGACCGCACCGGCAAGAAGGAGGAGATCCGGTGAGTCACCGAGCGCCTGAACCGTCCACGTCGTCCACCACGCGGCCGCCCACCTCGTCGTCGTCACACCCCGGTCTCCACGATCGGGACAACAACGACGACCTTCGGCCGCCCCGCAAGCCACTCGGCCCGAGGATCGGCACCTACATCGGGGCCCTGCTCATCCTGATCTGGGGGCTCGCGCCGTTCTACTGGATGCTCGTCACCGCGTTCCGCGACAACCGGTTCGTGTTCTCCGCCAGTCCCGTGCCCTCGCACCTCACCCTGGACAACTTCCGTGAGGCACTGGCCACGGACGCGGGCAACAACTTCTTCGGTGCGATCATCAACTCGGTGATCATCAGCTCCATCACCACCGCGCTGGCGCTGCTCTTCGGCGTCTTCACCGCCTATGCGCTCGCGCGGGTCGACTTCCGCGGGAAGTTCTTCGTCACCGGCGTCATCCTGGCCGCGTCGATGTTCCCCGGCGTCGCGCTGGTCACGCCGCTGTTCCAGCTGTTCACCGACATCGGGTGGATCGGCACCTACCAGGCGCTCATCATCCCCAACATCTCGTTCGCGCTGCCCCTGACCATCTACACCCTGACCTCGTTCTTCAACGACCTGCCCTGGGAGCTGGAGGAGGCGGCGCGCGTCGACGGCGCCACCCGCGGCCAGGCGTTCATCAAGATCATCCTGCCGCTCGCCGCGCCGGCGTTGTTCACCACCGCGATCCTGGCGTTCATCATCACGTGGAACGAGTTCCTGCTGTCGCAGCAGCTGTCCAACTCCTCGACCGAGCCGGTCACCGTGGCGATCGCCCGGTTCTCCGGGGTCAACCCCTACATCCCGCCGCACGCGGCGATCATGGCGGCGGGTGCGCTCGTCACCGTCCCGCTGGTGATCATGGTGCTGATCTTCCAGCGACGGATCATCTCCGGTCTCACCGCCGGCGGTCTGAAGAGCTGACCGGTCGTGGCTCGGAGCGGCGGGGACGCGCTCGGGACCCGGCAGCGGCTGGAGGTCCTGGGCGGGTTCGTCGGGTTCTTCACCGTCCTCGCGCTGGTCAACGCGGTCGGCCTGATCGTGGTCGGGCGCCCGTCGATCCTCGCCTCGTTCGTGCTGGTGCTCATGCTCGCGGCGTCCGGTTACACCGTCCGCGTGTGGCGCCGGGCCGACCGCGCCGTGGGCCGCGGCTGAGTCCGCCCCTCAGCGACGGAGCCGGGCCGTCAGCGGCCGTCGCGCCAGGCCACCAGCGACTCCACCAGATCCAAGGGGTAGTCGGGCCCGTTCAGGCCCACGGTGAACAGCGTGACGCCCTCGGCCAGCAGGGCGTCCGCCGAGCGCCGCGCGTCGTCGGCGGAGGCGGCGCCGCCGATCTCGGTGGAGCGCTCGATCTCAGCCGGGTCCCGACCGACGTCGGCGCAGTGCCCGGCCAGCACCCCGGACTTGTGGCGGTAGGTCTCCACGTCCACGAACGAGTGCCAGATGTCGGCGTGACGGGCCACGTGCTTCAGGGTCTTGCGCTCGCCCCCGCCGCCGAGGAGCACCGGGATGTGCCGGGTCGGGGGAGGGGTGAGCGTGGCGAAGCGACGGTCGATCCGCTCGAGCGAGTCGCCGAGGTCGTCGAGACGCGACCCCTTGGTCCCGAAGTCGTACCCGTACTCGGCGTAGTCCCGCTCGAACCACCCGCTGCCCAGGCCCAGGATCAGGCGGCCGCCCGAGATGTGGTCGACGGTGCGGGCCATGTCCGCCAACAGGTCCGGGTTCCGGTAGCTGTTGCAGGTGACCAGCGCGCCGATCTCGACCCGCTCGGTCTGCTCGGCCCAGGCGGCGAGCATGGTCCAGCACTCGAAGTGCGCGCCGTCGGGGTCGCCGTAGAGCGGAAAGAAGTGGTCCCAGTTGAACACCACGTCGACGCCCGCGTCCTCGGACCGGCGGACGGCATCGCGCAGGAGACCGTAGTCGGGCGCGTGCTGCGGTTGGAGTTGGACGGCGATGCGGACCGGGCGGTCGGTGTTCGGGGTCATGCGCCCAGTCTGGTCCGTATCGCCGCCCGGCGCACCCGACCCGCGATGTCGCCGGGTGCACACGAGTCGCGCACCCGGGCGCGGGTCGGATGCACCCCGGCCCTCGCTACCGCTCGCGTTCGAGGAGGAACCAGAAGTGCTCGCCCTCGTGGAGGGTCCCCCGGCCGTTCATCACGGCCAGGAGGGTGTCGGGGTCGACGACGGCGAAGTGGTCGATCACCGGCAGCCGGTCGTACACCATGGAGGCGCACGGGCGGCCGCGGAACGAGACCTCCCAGAGCGAGGCGCCGCCCCCACCGGTCGCGGAGGTGTCCGGGACGACCGCCCCGGACTCGTCGGTGACCAGGATCGGGTCCACCTTCCGCGGGTCGGTGAAGTCCTTGCCCCACCAGCGCATCTGCCCGAGCATCGCGAACATCGGGTGCCCGGTGTCGAGGCCGGTGCCCTTCCACCGGGTCCCGGCGATCTCGTCGATCCCGGCGGGCTCCAGCGAGTCCCACAAGGCCGTCACCCGGTCGGTGGGGACGGTCTCCAGGGCCCGGATCGCGGCCAGCTCGTCGGTGTGCGGCGCGCTCACAGCCCGTACGTCTTCCCGATGATGTCGCGCTGGACCTCGTTGGTGCCGCCGTAGATGGTGGACACGACGGCCTGGCGGACGAGGCGCTCCATGCCGTACTCGGTGGCGTAGCCGTAGCCGCCCATGGACTGCATGCACTCGAGGGTGACGCGTTTGCTCAGCTCGGAGGCCTTGAGCTTGGCCATGGAGGCCTCGCGGGGGAAGAGCGCCTGGGGGTCGGACTCGTCGATCTTCCTGGCCACGGCGTAGACCAGCAGGCGGGTGGCCTCGATCTCGGTGGCCAGGTCGGCCATGCGGTGGCGGATGACCTGGAAGGAGCCGACGGGCCGACCGAACTGTTCGCGCTCGCGGACGAACGTCAGGCAGTCGTCGAAGGCGCGCTGGGCCACGCCGAGCTGCATGGCCGCCAGGATGAGCCGCTCGATGTTGAGTCCGGTCATGAGCTGCTTCCAGCCGCCGCCGACCTCGCCGATCACGGACTCGGCGGGCAGGCGCACGTCGGTGAAGTACAGGTCGTTGACCTCCTTGCCGCCCATGGTCTCGATCCCGCTCATCTGCAGGCCCTCGACGTCGGCGGGCACGTCGAACATGGTGATCCCCTCGTGCTTGGCGCCGGACGAGTCGGTCCGCGCGACAAGGAGGATCCGGTCGGCGAAGTGGGCGTTGGAGCACCAGGTCTTCTGGCCGGTGATCACCCAGTCGTCGCCGTCGCGGACGGCCTTGCAGCGCAGCGCCGCGACGTCCGACCCGGCGCCGGGTTCGGACATCGAGATGGACAGGGTCCCGCCCTTGACGACCAGGTCGAGCGCGCGTCTGCGCTGCTCCTCGGAGCCGAACTTCTGGTAGGCGGCACCGGTGATGAGGGTCGGGCCGATGCCACCGATGGGGGCCAGGCCGCGCAGCGAGTGCTCGAGCAGCAGGCACAGTTCCACGGCTCCGGCGTCGGCGCCGCCGTACTCCTCCGGGACGGTCAGCCCCAGCCAGCCGAGCTCGGCCATCTTGGCGTAGATCTCGGGCGAGTGGGTGCCGCCCTCGGTGGTGAGCTCCCGCCGCTTCTCGGCGCTTCCGACCTCGCGCGCGCAGAAGTCGTCGATGGACCTGGCGAAGTCCCGCTGTTCTTCGGTGAGGATGTCGAACACGTCTGGCCTCGGTTTTCTGTCAGGGGGTGACGGTGGCGGGCACAGTCGACTACTGTGGCCCGTATCACGGACGGTACATCAAATATATGTGATCGGAAACTGGAGGGAACCCGAATGACGACCACCGAACCCAGCAAGACCGGCCCCACGCTCGCGAGCCTGGATCCCCGCGACGGCACGGTCCTGGCGGAGTACCCGATCGCCGGACCCGAGGAGGTGGCGCTCGCCGTCGAGCGTGCGCGCGCCGCCGCCCGCTGGTGGGCCGCCCAGGGTCCGCGCGGTCGTCGGGAGTGGCTGCTCGAGTACAAGCGGTCGATCGCCTCCCGCTCCGACGAGTTGGCCTCGCTCATCTCCGCCGAGACCGGCAAGCCGGACGAGGACGCGACGCTCGAGGTCATGCTCACGGTGAGCCACCTGGAGTGGGCGGCCAAGAACGCCGACAAGGTGCTGCGCCGCCGCTCGGTGTCCGCCGGACTGCTCATGAGCAACCAGGCGGCCTACGTCGAGTACCAGCCGTACGGCGTCGTCGGCGCGATCGGCCCCTGGAACTATCCCGCGTTCACCCCGATGGGCACCCTCTCCTACGCCATGGCCGCCGGCAACGCCGTGGTGTTCAAGCCCAGTGAACTCACGCCCGGAGTGGGCGTCTGGCTCGCCGAGGTGTGGAACTCGCTCGGCGCCTCCCAGCCGCTGTTCCAGACCGTCACGGGTGACGGCTCGACCGGCGCCGCGCTGTGCAGGGCGGGCGTGGACAAACTGGCGTTCACCGGGTCGGCCGCGACGGGCCGCAAGGTCATGGCCGCGTGCGCGGAGACCCTCACCCCCGTCGTCATCGAGGGCGGCGGCAAGGACGCGTTCCTGGTGGACGCCGACGCCGACCTGGACTCGGCCGTCGACCAGGCGGTCTTCGGCGCCATGGGCAACGCGGGGCAGACGTGCGCCGGCGTCGAACGGATCTACGTCCACCGGGACGTCCGGGACGCCTTCGTCCACAAGTTCACCGCGAAGGTCCGGGCGCTGACCCCCGGCACCTCGGTGACCTCCAGCTACGGCCCCATGACGCTGCCGTCCCAGATCGACATCGTCCGCCGACACGTCAAGGACGCGCTGGCCCGGGGTGGCACGGCCGTCATCGGGGGCGAGGAGTCGGTGGGGGAGCGGGTCGTCGAGCCGGTCGTGCTGGTCGACGTGCCCGAGGACTCCACGGCGATCACCGAGGAGACGTTCGGGCCGACCGTCGTCATCAACTCGGTCGCGGACCTCGAGGAGGCGGTCGAGAAGGCCAACGCCAGCAGCTACGGCCTCGGCGGCGCGATCTTCACCGGCAACCGCAAGCGGGGACTGGCGCTGGCGGAGAAGCTCGACGTGGGCATGGTGTCGGTCAACGCGTTCCTGGCCTTCGCCGGGATCCCCTCGCTCCCGTTCGGTGGGTCGGGCGACTCGGGCTTCGGCCGCATCCACGGCGCCGACGGGCTCCGGGAGTTCTCGCGGCCCAAGGCCATCACGGCACAGAAGTTCGCCGCCCCGCTCAACCTCATGACCATGACCCGCAAGCCGAGGGACATCAAGGTGGTCAAGTGGATGCTGGCCAACGTGCAGGGAAAGCTGTGATCTCCCGATGACCGCCACCGCCTCGAACAGAACGACGCCGGAGGAACTCCGGGACACGACGACGACGAGCTCCGCGGACGCGGGACGGCGCACCCTGCCCGGGGTGTTCGGACCGATCCCGTCCGAGCTGGTGGCCGACGCCGCCGTCGAGCACCCGCTCACGGCGTCGCCGCCGCTCAAGCCGGGCCGCTGGTACTGGCGGGATCTCATCGCGTCCCTCGACCCGGTCGCCGACGCGGCGGAGATCCACCGCATCACCTCCTCCTACGAGTTCCCCTGGGACTACCAGCGGGCACTCGAGCTGGCCCTGTACCGCACGTACTGTGTGCCCTCGGTGTCGGCGGTCCTGGAGCAGGCCGGCCAGTTCCGCGACAACCCCCAGAAGCGGTACGACGACACCGCGTTGCTGATGGTGGAGCTGGTCGAGCACGGGTACGACTCGCCGCGCGGCAAGGAGGCGCTGCGGGTGATCAACCGCCAGCACGCGCGGTACGAGATCACCAACGACGACATGCTGTACGTGCTGTCGACGTTCATCTACGAGCCGCTGGAGTGGATCGACGCGATCGGGTGGCGGCGCCTGCACCCCCACGAGCGACTGGCCGCGTTCCACTTCTACCGCGGGGTGGGGCAGCGGATGAAGATCGCCGACATCCCGGAGGACATCGGGGAGTTCCGCCGGTGGCGTGACGACTACGAGGCCCGCACCTTCCGCTATGACCGGAACAACGAGCTCATCGGCACGTACACGCTCGATCTCATGTGTTCCTGGTATCCGGAGGCGGTCCGCCCCGCGGTCCGCAAGGTGGTCCTGTCGCTGGTGGACGACGACATGACCCGGGCCTTCGGCTTCCCGTGGCAGCCGCCGGGACGACGCAGGGCCGCGTACGCCGCGCTGCGGGCCCGGTCCGCGGTGGTCCGGTGGCTCCCGGTACGTCGACGGGCGCTGGGGTCGAGCGCGACCGAGAACCGGACCTACCCCGGGTATCCGAACGGCTACCGGCCCGCCGACCTGGGGGCCTGCCCCATCCAGCCGCGGGACCGGATCGAGGGCTGCCCGGTGATGCACGGCGGCGGGGAGGGACGGGGAGAGGACCGCGCATGACCACCGCCTCCGCTCCGCCGAGGCC
>NZ_JAALEB010000163.1:0-19208 GCF_014145165.1 Dietzia sp. Cai40
GGGTCCGCGGCCACCGCGCGCCCCGCGGAGGCCTCCGCCCCGCAGCAGCAGGAGGGGGCCGAGGCGTACGGGGCCGCGCCGGGAACGATCTCCGCTCCGGGCGAGCCGGTCTCGTCGTCGTCGTCGGCACCTCGTGACTCGTCGGCCCGCGGGACCGAGACGCAGACCATCGTCCACCTGGTCCGGCACGGCGAGGTGCACAACCCCGACGGAGTGCTGTACGGCAGGCTGCCGGGCTTCCGGCTCTCCGAGCTGGGGCGCAGTCAGGCCGAGACCGTGGCACGCACACTCGGGCAGGGGCACGACATCGTGTCGATCGTGGCCTCGCCGCTGCAGCGCGCCCAGGAGACCGCCGCCCCGTTGGCCGAGGCGTTGGGCCTGCCGGTGGGGATCGACGCCGACATCATCGAGGCAGACAACCGCTTCGAGGGCAACAAGGTCGGCGGCCGGGGCGGGGCGCTGCGCAACCCGCGGTACTGGCCGATCCTGGTCAACCCGCTGCGGCCGTCGTGGGGCGAGCCGTACCTGCAGATCGCCCACCGGATGATCGGGGCCGTGTACTCCACGCTCGACACCGCCCGCGGCCACGAGGCGGTATTGGTGAGCCACCAGCTGCCCGTGTACACCACGCGACGGTTCCTCGAGGGCCGCCGACTGTGGCACGACCCCCGTTCGCGGCAGTGTTCGCTGGCCTCGATCACCTCTCTGGTCTTCGAGGGCACCACGCTGCGTGACATCGTCTACACCGAACCGGCGGGTGCGTCCGACCCGTCGCAGACTGGAGCCTGAACCATGCGTCACCCCAAGACCGCCCTCGGCGCCCTACTCCTCGCAGTCGCCCTCGCCACCGGTGCGTGCGCAACCAGCACGGACGCGGTGGTGACGGGCCCCGAGACGTTCGAGTTCGTCAGCCCGGACGGCCAGCTGGAGATCAACTACGACCCCCCATCCGAGCGCAAACCTGTCGCGACTCTCACCGGCCCGGATCTGATGGACCCCGATCGCACGCTCAACGTCCAGGAGGACTTCGAGGGGCAGGTCGTGATCCTCAACCTGTGGGGCCAGTGGTGTGGCCCGTGTCGCGCCGAGTCCGACGACCTGCAGCGGTTGCAGGACGAGTTCGAACCGCAGGGCGCGACCGTGTTCGGCATCAACCTGCGCGACCCCAACCGGCAGAAGCCCGTCGACTTTGTGGAGGACAACGGCATCACGTTCCCCTCGATCTGGGATCCGAGCAACGCCGCGGTAGCCGCACTGCGCGGCTTCCCGACGTCCGTCGTCCCGGCGACGATCATCCTGGACAAGCAACACCGGGTCGCCGCCGTGTACCTGGCCGAGATCACCGATGACAAGCTGCGGGACACCGTGTCCGCGATCCTGGCCGAGGAGGTCGAGCCGGTGTGAACTCGGAGATGATCCTTCTCGCGCAGAGCGTGGGCGAGACCTTCCAGCAGACCGTGGCCAGCGGCCCGATCCTGCTGGCGCTGGGCGCGTGCGTCCTGGCGGGGCTCGTGTCCTTCGCCTCGCCGTGTGTGATACCACTGGTGCCCGGCTACGTGGCGTACCTGGCCAGTGTCGTGGGCGCCGACCGTCCCCCGGTCACCGTTGCCGCCGCGGAGCGCCAACGAGCCGCCACGGCGACGATGACCCTGGAGGAACGCCGCACCCGCCGTTCCTCGCGTACGCGGGTTGTGGTGGCATCGCTGCTGTTCGTGGGCGGGTTCACCGTGGTCTTCGTGGCGCTCAGCGCCATGGTGCTGGGCACCGTGCAGTACCTGGCGCCGCAGCAGGAGTTGCTGCAGCGCCTCGGCGGCGTGGTGACGATCCTGATGGGGCTCGTCTTTATCGGCCTCGTGCCCACCCTGCAGCGGGATACGCGCATGCAGCCCAAGGCGCTTTCGACGTGGGTCGGCGCCCCGATGCTGGGCGCCGTCTTCGCGCTGGGCTGGACGCCGTGCCTCGGCCCGACGTTGGCCGCGGCGCTCTCCGTGGCCGCGGGAACGGGTGTCGACGCCGCCCGGGGTGTGTTGCTGATCGTCGCGTACTGCCTGGGTCTGGGGCTGCCGTTCGTGTTGGTCGCGTTCGGTTCCACCTGGGCGATGCGGACCGTCGGGTGGCTGCAGAAGCACACCCGCGCGATCCAGGTGTTCGGCGGCGTCATGCTGATCATCGTGGGCCTGCTGCTGCTCTCCGGCGCGTGGGCCCTGTTCATCGACTGGCTCCGCGACTTCGCCATCTCGGACACCACCCTGCCCATCTGAGCGGCGCCTGACAGACCCCGCGGTCACGCGGCCTCCTCGACGATGCCGGCCGCGCGGAGGCGTGCGTGGATGGCGTGGTCGAGGTCGCGGAGGAGCCCGAAGGGCAGGATCGGCGCCTCGAGTGACGTCAGCGGTGGCGGTCCCGCCTTGGCCGGCGGCGGGTCGGCGGCCCGCGGTGTGCCGGCGGGCGGGATCCATCGGACTCCCTGCGGCGCGGTGCGGTCGGGGATCGTGCTCCAGCCGGTGTCGTGAATCATGGCGTGGCAGTCGCCGCTGGCCAGAGCGAGTTGATCGATGTTCGTCAGTCCTCCGGCTGACCAGGGTGATCCGCTGTGGTGCGCTTCGCAGTGTCTGGCGTCCTGGTCGCAATCCGGGTGGGTGCAGCCACCGTACGCCGCGAACAGGGCGAGCCGTTGGTATCGAGAGGCGGTCCTGCGGCTGCGGTAGAGCCTGAGGTCCAGCTCCTGGTCGCACAGCGCGAGGAACCAGTGGTTGCCGCGCGCCATCGCCAGCGCCTGGGGCACGGGAACGCGGATACCCCCGTCGGTCTGGCCGCAGCCGGCCAGGGTGGTGAGTTGGTCCAGGTCGACACGCACCACGATCGCCGCCGGCGCTCCGGTCTTGCGGGCGTCGGCGGACAGGGCCAGGTGCAGGGCGTGGACCATCGCGTCGTGCATGCGCTGGCCGTCGGTCCGGGTGTCTGGCGCGTCCGCGTCAGGCCACAATCGGCCGGGCTGGCCCCAACGGGCGTGCACCTCGCGCATCAGGGCTGCCAGCTGCGGATCCATGGTCATGCTGGCGCTGGCCATCAGGTCCAGTCCCTGGCCTCCGCATGAGACCGACCTGCGGCGGGCCCGTTCTTCGGCACCTCGTTCGGTGCGGCCCGGGTCCAGGGTGTCGAGCAGCTGGTGCGCGTGCTCCTGCAATTGCCGGGTGGTGGACTTCTCGGCAGCCTCGAGCAGTTGCTGTTCCAGGCGATCGCGCACCTCGTCGTCACACTCATCCGACAGCGCGGCCAGCGCCTTACCGATGATCCTCAGCTGCCCGGCCGAGACCGTGCCGGCACCGCTGGCGCGCATGCGAGCGGAGTCGGCGATCCCGGCATCGTCGAGGCGTCCGCGGGCCTCCCCGGGCGCCAGACCCAGGCCGCCGGTGAGCATCTGGCGGTCGTTGACGAAGCCCATCTGACGGGCGGTGCCCGATTCCCGGGCCGCGGCCATGACCCGGGCCTGGGTCGCGCGGATCCGGCGTTGGGCCTGTTCGAGCGCGACGAGCTCGGTGTGCAGCTGGGTCGAGGAGGTGTGGGTCCAGTCGCGTTGTAGGTGCAGATCGAGTGCGGCGAGGATCGCCCGCAACTCTCCACCCACGCTGTCGCCGTTCCCGTTCTCGCTCATGTGTTCGATTAGATCATCCGGGTACGACACTGTCCGTCGACGCAGTTCACGCGGCGTATCGACCGATCCGGAGGCCGTTACCAGGGCCAGAACGCCTTGATCATCGGCGAGATGAACAACCAGGCCAGCGCCAGGTAGAAGATCACGACTGCGGCGATGAGGGTCACCACGTCGGACGGTTGGATCACGGACTTGAGCTGCTTTCTGCGATAGGCCACCCGGCGGTCCAATTCCTCCCAGCGCTGCAGTTGAGGATCGATGTCCGTGTCCGCCTCGGCCCCCTCGCCGACGTCTGCAGGTTCTCTTTCGTTCTCGGTGTGGTCCATCCGGGGTCCTTTCTAGATCGCGTAGTGGTACTGCCGGAGCAGCAGGTCATGATGTTCGGTCACCGATTTGTAGGCCAGTTCGCCGAACTTCTTGCCCATGGGGGAGCCTGCCGCTGCCCCTGCGCCGGCCCCGACGAGTGCGCCGTAGGGGCCGGCGTAGGAGCCGCCACTGGCTCCGAGCAGCGCCCCGCTCGCCATTCCGCCGCCCAAGGCGCCACCGGTCTCCGTAGCGATCTCGAAGGCGCTTCCTTCGCCACGGGCAAACCGATTCACGCCGTCGTACACCGTCATCCCGGTGCCCAGGGGGCCCGCGACCTTCCCGACGAAGCGAAGTCCGGCGCTGGCCCGCCGGCCGTAGTCGTCGGGGGCGGGGTTGAGAACATGCCGACCGCGGGTGACGGGGTCGAGTTCGTCGGCGCGCCTGGGGAGCCCCGCGGACATGGCGCGGGTGAGCGCGTCGACGGCGACGCCGGGCCAAGGATCATCCGGGCCGGGGACCGGGCCCCTGTTGGGCTCCGGAGGGATCGCGTCGTGCAAGCGCGCGGCGATCTCGTCGAGAACGCGTCCGTAGTGCTGGTCGAGTGAGGCCACGACGTCCAGAGCCTCTTCGATTGCCCCGGCATACTCGTCGACCTCGGCCTGGGTGATGTCGTCGCGGCCGGCAGCGGGCGCGAGCGAATCATCGCGGACGACCAGGCCGCGAGCCTGGGCTTCGGAGATCCGGTCGCGAACCACCTGTACCGCAGGGTCGAGCGCATTACCCGCCTGTTCGAGGGTCTTGACCAGGTCGTCGAGATGGCCGGCAAGCGCGTCGATGTGGCGCAGCTCGGAGTCGACGGCATGCAGCACCGCGTCAGCGGCGACGCCCTCCCAACCCATGGCGAGGCTGTGGCGCCCCTCGGAGAGGGCCCCGCGCGCCTCCTCGGCGATGGCGAGCCGACCGGCGCTGGTCACACGCGCCGTCGTCACGCCGCGGGGGTCCCATAGCCGCACCGCGCCCGCCGAGTAAGTCACCCGATCTCCTCCTGTGACTCGTGTTCCGTCACCAGGTACGACGGGGCACGTCAGCGGCCGGTTCCATCGCCGAACGGATTCTTCGGAGGAGCCGTCACGAATCGGGTGGAACCATCTGGTTGGTCGGGGCGTCAAACAGATCGTGGGGACATTAAGAGGACCAGCCGCCGCGCTCGCGGCCTGCGCGGTGATGTCCGCGTGCGGAGTGAGTCAGGACAACGACCAGGCGACGACGACGAGCCCAGCGGCCGCCGAGGAGACGATCAACCCCTGGGATCTGCCGATAGAGCAGCGGCCCGCCCTCTTCGACCCGTGTGCCGAAATTCCCATCGAGGCGGTGGAGCAGGGGGTCGGTGGGCCGGTTGAAGCAAATGAGTTACTTTCTCGTCATGAGCCTGGGGGGCTCATGGTGTGCGGCTGGAAAAGTCGGAGCGTTCACGTCAATGTTCTATCGACCTGGAAACCGCGGGAAGCGTATGTTTCCGACCCTGGCTTTGTGGTGAAGGAACTGAATAAAGAAACGTCCGGGCGAAAAAGTCTTCTTCTGGCTGAGAAGGGAGACTCTTCGGATAGCACCTGCCTCCAGTTGTTCTTCACTCCTGCTGGAACGGTGTGGATCAAACTGGATCTAGTCAGTGCTTTGAATGAGTTCAGCGGGAAACGATTCACTAAGGCCTGCGACGCTCTAGACGTAGCAGTACTGCCGATCATTCCGCACCTTCCTCTGGGGGATATCTGATGGCTGTTCACCTTGGTCCGGAGATTGCAGAGGCTTGTGCCCACCAGTGTGAGCAGTTTGCTTCTGCAGTACGGGATGCCTCAAACATCGATGTAGCCGATTTGCAGAACGCCGAGCGCGGCGCCTTCGACACCGCCCGTCAAATCGGCACCGTGTATTCGCTATTCGTGGGAGAAGACCTGCGAACCTTGCTTAACGGCTATGTGGATCAGGCGAAAGCCATGGCTATGCTCTTCGCCGCCGCCGGTGGGTTGATCGAGGCGCAGGACGAGGCGGTGGCGGCGGCGCTGGGGAAGGCGGCGCAGGAGCCGGCCGGGTTGCAGAGTTTGGGGTTGTTGGGTTCGCTTGGATCGACGACCGCGATTCTCGATTCAGCCGACGGGACCAGCACGCTGCACGGGTATGACCGAGTGGGACCCGAGGAGGTATCGGGCGCCCCACTGGCGAAGATGGTCTCCGGGGCACAGGCTCTGGATCCGGCGCAGTTCCAGCAGGTGCGGGATCGAGTCAGCACCGTCGCGACAAGCCTCCACACGGCAGCGGCAAACCTGCGCAGCGGCCTGGGCAACGCACTGGGCAGCCAGTGGCAGGGTGAGTTCGCTACCCAGGCCAGCACCTCGGTGGGATCGTTCACCGAATCGGTAGACAGACTGGCCACGGTCCTCGAAGTGGTGGCCACCAAGGCGAGCACCGCCGAGGACGGTTTCAGCACCACCAAGTCGCGGATCGGCGAGGAGTCCGCAACGCTCCAGGCCGCCCAGGTCAACACCCCGGGCTTCGGCTACGTCCACGGCCCTCCGACCCTCGAATCCGCTGCCGCGATGGCCGCAGCCCAGGAGGCCGCCGAAGAACAGGCACGAGCGATCGTCAACACCGTTTACAGCCCCGCGGTGATGGACGCCAACCTCGCCGACCTGGACATACCCTGCCCGTACCACGTGATCTCGACGTCGGCGCTGGGTGGCGCGAGTGGACTCGACCTGGTCTCGGCCTGGAACGTGGACGGGGTCGTCCGACCCGCTGGTGCGGCCGCGCCCGGGCACGCCGCCCTCGCCGCCGCCGGGGGAGGAGGGAATCTGGCAGGAGTCCCCGCGGTCGGCGCAGGTGCTGGCACAGGGACGACGACGAGCCTGCCCGCCGCAACCGACGCCCCCACCGAGCAAGCGCTTCTGACCTCGCGGAACGGCGCGGTCGACGGCGGGGGAGCGGTGGCCGCCGCCACCGGACAGACAGCTGCGGGCGGTGCGAACGCGGGCGGAACACAGGCAGCCGGCGTCAACGCCTCGACCCATGCGGCTGCCACCCCGTTCGCACCGATCACGGGAGCGAACGGGCAGCCGATAGGAGCAGGCGGGGGCGCCGCGAGAGCGCGGGGGATCCGCAACGGATCCCAGCGTGATCGCGGCTTCGGTACCGCTGCCGGAATGCTCGGCGGAGGCGCCGGGGGTGCGGGAGCAGGAGCCGGGGCGGCCAGGATGGGTGGCGCAGGCACCCTGGCGGGCTTCGGGAGCCCGGGCGGCTTCGGAACCGGCGGACCGACGGCAGGAGTACCGGGCGGCGGCATGTCGGCAGGCTCGGGACCCGCGGGAGCACCCGCAGGGGCGTTCTCGTCGTCACATGGTGGTTCTCAAGCCAGCCGCGCAGGAATGATGCCGATGGGCATGATGGGCGCGGCAGGGGCCGGACAGAACGAGGGCCGACGCGGTCACACGCCGGCCGGGTACCTGACCAACGCCACCAACACCTCGGAGATCATCGGGGAACCGGTCAAGGTCGCCCCCGCGGTTCTGGGACGAACGCCGCCTCCCGACGACGCCGCCGCCGAACAAGAGCAGCAGCAGCAGGAGACCGCCTATGTCGGCCGGGTCGTCGGACGGCCAATCGTTGGATCATGACGACGGGCCCTTGCCCGACCGACGTCCGCCCCTAGAACGCCAATCCGTGCCGCTCCACCAGCGGCATCGTCGCCTCGAAGTCGATCTCCGCGCCGTACTCGGCAGCGAGCGAGGGGAGCGTATCGGGCGAGTACCCCCCTCCCGGCTCGGCGAGGCGGCGGAACAATGCCTCGAGGCCGCCCGGCACGATGATCTCGAGCACACGGAGTTCGTCGTCGCCAGCATTCCAGAACGTGTGCCAGCGACCGCGCGGCTTGGCGAGGAGGTCCCCCGGCGTCGCCGTGATCTCGACGCCCTCCTCGATCAAGCCGATGGTGCCCGCCAGCACGAATGTGTATTCGTCTTCCCGGCTGTGCCGGTGCATCGGGGCGGCCAACGTCCTGGGGTTCACGATGTGCTCGATGATCGCGACCCGGCCGCCGGATACCTGGCTCTCGATGAGGTACCGGTCCAGCAGTCCGGGTCCGCCCGTCACGTCACCCTGGCCTGCGCGCACGACGTGAGGGCCAGCAGGCGTCCCCTTATCATCAATGCCGTTCATCGTGCAAATCATACGACCGCGCCGCTGGCGCGGGAACCCCCGGCGCGGGAACCCCAGGCACGCGGCCGCAGCCGGCATGGCCGAGCGAGTTCCACTAGAAGAACGCCGCCCAGACCAGGCCGACGATGAACAGTGCGACCCCCAGGAGGAACTGCGTCCGGTTCTGTATGTCATGCCACAAACTCGCCACGAAACGCTTCTTGATGTCGGCCCAGCGTGAGAACGGCGGATCGCCTTCCTCGGCCGGGCAACCGTCCGGCTCAGTTGCCATCCTCGGTTCCTTCCGCATCTGGGCCGGCGTCGTATACGGCATCGTGCACCGCGCCGCCGACTTCCTGTCCCGCCCACGCCCCGACCCCGGCGCCGATTCCCGCCCCGATGAACGTGCCCACTGGCCCGAAGAACGACCCCGCAGCCGCTCCGGCAAGGGCCCCGCCGGCCATGCCGCCGCCAAGAGCCCCGCCCGTCTCGAGAATCGCCTCCTCGGCAGTGGTCTCCCCCCTGGCATACCCCGTGACGCCCTCGTACGCCGTGAACCCCCCGCCCGCGGGTCCGGCGAGCCGGCCGGCTCCCCGAAGCAGTCCGGCGGCCCGGCGCCCGGCGTCATCGGGCATCGGATCGGCCTTGTGCCGGCCCCTGGTCTCGGGGTCGTGCTCGTCCGCGAGAGCAGACGCCCCTTCTCTGACGGCCCCGCTACCCGCGGTGATGGCGGTTCCGAGAATCACTGCATCCGGCCCAGGAATGGTCGCCCTGTCCACCTCGGTCGGGATGGCCCGATGCATCATCCCGGCAATGGCGTCGATCTCCCGGCCGTAGTGCTGATCCAGCGACCCGACGGTGGCCAACGCCTGGCCGAGCGCCTCGACATGCCCGTCGACGACCTCCTGGGTGATCTCGTCGCGGCCGGGAGCCGGTCCCACGGAGTCCTCGCCCACCACGAGCCCGGCGGTCTCGGCCTCGTCGACCCGGTCACGAACCGCCTGCACCGCCGGCCCCACCGCGGCGGCGGCCCGGGAGAGGGCGTCAGCCAGCTCCCCGACACCGTCCGCGAGTTTGGTGACGTGCACCTTCTCGCCCTCGGCGGCGTCCAGGACCGCATCGGCTGCCACGCCGTTCCAGCCCACGTCCAGCGCTGAGCGCCCGGCAGCCAGAGCCGTCCGTGCCTCGACAGCCAGCGCCACCCGCTCTGCGACGGCGGAGCTCGCCGTCGTCACGCCCCCGACATCCCACCGTCTGACCCGGCCGATCGTGTACCCCACACCGGTCCTTCCTCCCGCGCCGTCACAGTGTCTGACGGCGCGCCGGCCTGTCTGGTTCCACGGGGGGCCGAACTCTCACCTCACCGTGCGGCCGGCGCGAGGTGAGGGCTCGGTTACCGGTGTGCGGTCCGGGGTAACGACCGCGTCACATAGCTCGGCCACACTCACTCCGGTACGTCCGCACGCCCGCCGCACAGCTGGAGGCAACGAAGTGTCCTACGTCCAACCCTCGGACTTCACCCGCGCGATGATCGACGCCGGAGCGAGCAAGGTCCGCATGTCCACGCGTGACACGCTCATCCGGAGCTTCATGGCAGGCGCCATCCTGGGTCTGGCCGCAGCGTTCGCCATCACCGTCACGGTCCAGACCGGCAGCGCGCTCCTCGGGGCGGTGCTCTTCCCCATCGGCTTCATCCTCCTGTACCTGCTGGGCTTCGATCTGCTGACCGGGGTGTTCACGCTCGTCCCGCTGGCACTGCTGGACAAGCGCAAGGGGGTCACGGTCCGGGGCATGCTCCGGAACTGGGGCCTGGTCTTCCTGGGCAACTTCGCCGGTGCCCTCACCGTGGCGTTCCTCATCGCCTTCATCACCACCTACGGGTTCAATGTCGCCCCGGACGAGGTGGGCCAGCGTCTCGGCGAGATCGGTGAGTCCCGAACTCTCGGGTACGCCGAGCACGGGGCGGCCGGGATGCTGACCCTGTTCTTCCGCGGTGTGCTGTGCAACTGGATGGTCTCGACGGGCGTAGTGGCGGCGATGATGTCCACCAGCGTGAGCGGCAAGGCGCTGACCATGTGGATGCCCGTGATGCTGTTCTTCTACATGGGATTCGAGCACTCGGTGGTCAACATGTTCCTGTTCCCGACCGGCCTGATGCTCGGCGGCGAGTTCTCGCTGGCCGACTACCTGGTGTGGAACGAGATCCCGACCGTCATCGGCAACCTCGTCGGCGGGCTCTGCTTTGTGGGTCTGACCCTGTACGTCACCCACGCCCGCACCAAGGCGCAACGGCCGCTGCCGGAGGAGCCGGCCGAGCGCGAGGCCGACCGCGAGCCCGCCTCGGTCTGAGCGACACACGACCCCATCCGAGAGGAACCCCGATGACCCCCATCATGTCCAAGCACGACGCCGCGGCCCACGTGGAGTCCGCCCGCATCCGTCAAGGACGCACCTGGGCAGAACTGGCCGACCACCTGGGCGCACCGCTGGTGTGGACCACCGCGGCCCTACTGGGCCAACACCCGATGTCCGCCGAGCAGGCGCGGTCGGCGTGCACACTCCTCGGCCTGGACGAGGCCGTGGCGGAGAGCCTGGCCCTGCAACCGAGCCGCGGTACTCCGCCGGAGGTGATGGCCGACCCGACGATCTACCGCTTCACCGAGGCCCTCTCGGTGTACGGGCCCGCGCTCAAGGCACTCATCCACGAGGAGTTCGGCGACGGGATCATGAGCGCCATCAACTTCTCGGTGGACTTCGCGAGGCGCCCGGACCCCGACGGGGACCGGGTGGTGATCACCCTGGACGGGAAGTTCCTCGACTACCGCTGGTGACGGCCGCCGCCGGGCCGCTACCTCGCGAACCTGCCGGCGAACGTCCGCAGCGGCAGATCTGCGCTGGTGACCACCCCGGCGGGCGCGGCGATGACCGACCTGATCGAGTTGAGCGCGGGCAGCCCGGTCACGGTCATGCCGATGGACGCGAAGTCCTCGGGATCGGAGAGGTCGACGCCGGGGGCGGGGAAGATCATGTGCTTGTTGTAGATCTGCGGATCGCCCTTGATCATCGTGATGTAGCACCCCTTGATGTCCCACTTGGGCTCGGTGAGCGGGGTCATCTGCCACTCGAGGTGGGTCTCGATCCGCGAGACCCCGTCGACCATCCCCAGGTACTTGATGTAACTCCCGCCGAGGGACCCCTCGGGTAGCCGGTACCAGCCCAGGTCGACGTCCTCGGTGCAGGCGCCCAGTTCGCAGTCGAACACCACCTCGTCCAGCTCGAGGTCGAACGCGTCGGCCATCATGTACACCGAGTCCGCGAACACCTCGGTGTACTTGCGCAGCATCCCCGGCAGCGCGGGATCGTCGACGGGCCTGCCGTAGCCGACCTCCGTCCAGGTGTCGGCGGAGTGGTGACAGGACACGTCGACGGACTCGATCGTGGTGACGTTCTCGATGTCGGCCACGTCGGCCGAGGCGACCAGGCCGAGGATCTGGTTGAGCCCCGGGTTCATGCCGGTTCCGTAGAAGGTGGCCCCACCGGACTTCGCGGCCTCGTCCAGGATCTCCCGCCACGACCGACCGGACGGGTGCGGATGGTTGAGGTCGCGGTGATGGCCGGTGATCCAGTCCGCTGTGGTGACGACGTTGATGCCGGCCTCGAGGACCTTCAGGTAGAGCTCCTCGTCCGGGAAGACACCGTGAAACGTGAGGACGTCCGGACGTGTGGCGATGATCTCCTCGACGGTGCCGGTCGCGAGAATCCCGACCGGCGCGATGCCGGCCAGCTCGCCTACGTCTCGGCCGACTTTCTCGGGCGAGTAGCAGTGGACGCCCACGAGTTCGAGGTCCGGGTGGGTGCCGATCCGCTTGATCATCTCGCTACCGACGTTGCCGGTGGCGACCTGGAACACGCGGGCGGGCTCACTGGTGCTGCTGGTCATCTGAGGTGTCACCTTTCGGGGAGTGGATGATCGGGATAGAACTGGGTGGCCCATGTCCGCAGGGCGGTGAACCCCTCGTATTCGCCGGGGGCGAGCGCGGCGGGGTCGGAGTACTTCTGGTGCCTCCAGATGGCGAGGTCGGCCTCGAACTGCTCGATCACGCCGCGGCCGTGCCTGGCCGCGCGCTCGGCGGACTCGGCGTCGCCCAGGTCCGGGCGCCGGCGGATCCAGACGGAGAACCGGACGTCACAGGTCTCGTCGTCGACCGGGGTGACGCAGGTCGCGGTGCGGTTGTCGACCATCCCGTGGCTCCGGGTGACGGCGACCCCCAGCCCGCCGTTGATGGCCTCGACCCCGCTGTCGACCTCCTCGATCGACCCCGGTGAGCCCTCGAACGCGATCGTGAAGTCGACGTAGGAGACCGGCTCGTCGAAGTCCTGCCTGGTGAAGACCGGGATGATCGGCACCTTGTGGACGAACTCGAAGTGCGCGAAGTCGACCCCGTTCTCCAGGACGTACTGCGGATGGAGGTGGAGCCGCTCCTCGACGAGCGTGGTCCGCGGGTGGCACGGGTGGTAGTCCTCGGCGCGGGTGCCGTCGTCCCAGCTGGTGAAGACGTCGGGGACGTCGAAATACGGCTCGCGCCCCTCGAGGTCGTGCCAGATGTAGATCGACTCGTTCCGCTCGACCACCGGGTACGTCCTGATCTTGCGGCCGAGGTTCGGGCGGTCCGCGTAGGGGATGGCGGTGTTGCGCCCGTCCGGGTTCCACTGCCAGCCGTGGAAGGGGCACTGGATGGTCTCGTCGACGACGGTGCCGCCGTGGCCGAGATGGGCGCCGAGGTGTTTGCAGTACGCGTCCATGACGGTGGCCCGGCCGGATCGGCTCCGCCAGGTCACCAGGTCCTCCCCGAACGCGGTGACCCGATGGACGTGCCCGACCGGGACCTCGGCGGACCACGCCACCTGGAACCACCCGGTCGGCTTCATGGGGAGCGGGGGCTTGGGCATCGCTGAACTCCAATCTCTGGTCGAACGATCAACGGGTGGTCAACCGCGTCTGCAAAAACAGAATGGCGATTCTGCGAAGGTAGCATCGAGGTGTGGAGGCCACAGGAAAAACGACGACGACGACGACGAGGACCGGCGCCCGCGAGGACAAGCTCCGCGGCTACCGCCAGCAGATCCTCCACGCCGCGGAACGCGAGTTCGGCAAGGCCGGGTTTACCGCCACGCCGATGAGCGCGATCGCGGCCACCGCCGGGTTGTCGCTGGCCACCGTGTACAAGTCCTTCTCCGGCAAGGCGGAGATCTGGGACGCTCTCCATCGCACGCGGATGGACGCCCTGTTGGAGGCCGTGCGCGAGGCAGACTCAGGGGAGCCGGGGCTCGAGCGCCTGCTCACCGGCCTGCGTCGGGTCTTCCTGTTCTTAGCGACGCACCCCGCCTATCTCGAGATGAATCTCCGGGCCGGTGGGGGATGGGCGAGCAGCGTGGACGAGGCCCACGGGATCCAGCGCACGGTGTGGAGCTCGGGGCTCGAGGTGATCGCCGGCGGGATGCAGGCCGCGGCGGATCGGGGGGAGCTCGCCGGCCTTGATCCCCGCATCGCCGCGGGGATGGCGATCTCTGCCCTCCAGGTGTGGTTGTCCGAGTGGGTGCGCTCGGAGCGGGCCGAGGATCCGGAGGCGCTGGTCGACGACATGACGCGGCGACTGCGTCTGCTGTTGACTAGCTCGGGTACCTCTCGGCCGCCAGGGCGCTGAGTCGCCGCAGGAAGCGGCGGAACAGCAGGTTCATCACCGGCCGGACCGCAGTGAGCGAGAGGTTGGTCGCCGCGTTGCCGTGCATCGCCAGGGTCCACGTGAGTCGGCAGCCGCCCTCGGTGGGCACGATGTCGTAGGCCTCGGCGAAGGCGTGGATCCCCTTGGTGGAGCTGGCGTTGAACCGGAATGCCATCCGGCGCTCCGGCTCCCACGCCAGGAACTCCTCCTCGCCGACCAGGCCGCCGAGCATGTGGACGGTGCGGGTGGTGCCCACGCCGTACGGGGGTTCGCTGGTCCAGACCACCTTGGTGATCACGCCCGCCCAGCGCGGCCAGGAGTCGGCGACGACGAAGATCTCGAACAGCTGTCGCGGCGTGGCGGGGATCGCCACGCTGTTGGTGAAGCGGAACCGGGCGGTGTCGGTGTACTCGACGTCCACCGGTTCACAGGGGTGCATCGTCGGCATCGCCCCTCCTCTCGTCTGACCCCTGGAGGTCCATGTCCCGAGGGTAGAACACGTTCTTGTCCCGTGGGTCGTTCAGGCGGGCCGTGCCCTCACAGAAACCGCTCAGGAGCCCCCGACTAGTCTGGGTCCAAACCGGCGCCGCGACAGGTCGGCGCGCCGCGAACCGCAGATGGACCCCATGCCAGAGCCCAGAACCGCCGCCGCCCGCTCCACGCTGGGCACCACAACCGCATTCCTGCGCAACTCATGGCGCACCCTCACCGCCATGCGCACGGCGTTGATCCTGTTGTTCCTGCTCGCCGTGGCGGCGATCCCGGGCGCGCTCCTGCCCCAGCGCAGCCTCAATGAGGGCAACGTCAACGACTACATCGCCGAGAACGGCTGGCTGGGCGAGTTCTACGACCGCCTGCAGCTGTTCGACGTGTTCTCCAGCTGGTGGTTCACCGCCATCTACGTCCTGCTGTTCATCTCGCTGATCGGCTGCCTCACCCCGCGCTGCTTCGAGTTGGTCCGGCAGCTGCGCACGCCCCCGCCGCTCACTCCCCGCAACCTCTCGCGCCTGCCCCATCACGCCGCGTACCGCACCACGGCCTCACCCGAGCAGGCCGCCGACCAGGTCAAGGCCCAGCTCAAGGGCTGGCGGGTTCGGCGGAACGACGGCGACGGCCGCGTCCCCGGCACCATCGAGCTCTCCTCCGAGCGCGGCTACACGCGCGAGGTGGGCAACATCGTCTTCCACTTCGCCCTGCTCGCCCTGCTGATCACCTTCGCGGCCGGCAAGTTCGTCTACGCCGAGGGCATGCGGGTGATCATCGCCAACGCCGAATCGCCGGCCTTCTGCAACACCACCCCCAGCGCGTATGACACGTTCCGCGCGGGACTCCTGGTCGACGGCACGGATCTCGAGCAGTTCTGCGTCAAGATCGAGGACTTCCGCGCCGACTACCTGCCCAACGGCCAGGCCGAGATGTTCACCTCCAACGTGCGGTTCACCGAGGAGGTCGCGACCACTGATCCGCAGACGTGGGAGCCGTACGAGATGCGGGTCAACCACCCTCTGCGCGTCGGGTCGACCCGCGTCTACCTGCAGGGCCACGGCTTCGCGCCCACCTTCACCGTCACGTTCCCCAATGGCGAGACCCGCACGGACACTCAGCACTGGCAGCCCACCGAGCTGCAGACGTTCTTGTCGTCGGGCATCATGCGCTTCGACCCGCCGGCCGGCCTGTACCCGGACCTGATGGAGCGGCGCACGCAGCAGATCGCCGTGCAGGGCCTGTTCGCGCCCACGGCGTCGTTCGACGGCACCATTCTGAGCTCGCGCTTCCCGCGGATGGACGACCCGGCGGTGGCGATCGACGTCTACCAGGGCGACGCCGGGCTCGACACCGGCCGCCCGCAGTCAGTCTTCTCGCTGGAATCCGACCTCATCGAGACCGGCGCCCTCGAGCGGCAGGCGCGCGTCAACCTCTTCCCCGGCGAATCCACCACCCTCCCCGACGGCACCGAGGTCCGGTTCGACGGCGCCGAGGAGTTCATCAACATCCAGGTCTCCGAGGACCCCACGCAGATCTGGGTGGGTGTCTCGGCCGCGGTGATGATGGCCGGACTGATCCTCAGCCTGATGGTGCGGCGCCGCCGCATCTGGGCGCGCGTGACCGTCGACGACGACGAGGTGACCCGTGTCGACCTGGGGGGCCTCGCCCGGACGGACCGGATGGGCTGGGGATCGGAGTTCGACGAGCTCCGGGACCGGCTCGTCGCAGCGGCGGCCGTCACACCTGTCTTGCCCGAGGAGCCCGACTCGGGACACACTGCAACCAGTCGCGGCACCGCCGGCGACGCTCCGCGGAAGGACGACACCCGGTGAACTCTCTGATACTCGCCCAGGGCCTGCCCATCGACGAGACGCTCTCGACGTACAGCGACCTGGCGTTCCGCACGTCGTTCGCCATCTATGTCCTGGCGCTGATCGCCTCGCTGATCTACTACGCCGGCTTCCGGGTGGAGAAGGTCTCGCCGAGGCAGCTCGCCGGAGCCGGCGGGCCGGGACTCACCGAGTCCACGTCTCTCACCGATACCGGCGACGAGGACCGCGCGTCCGCGGGCAACGTGCGCTGGGCGCGTATCGCGCAACTGTTCGTCACGATCGCCTTCGTGTTCAGTGCGTCCTCGCTGGTGCTCCGCGGTGTGGCGACCGACCGTTTCCCCTTGGGCAACATGTACGAGTTCATCCTGGCCACCACCGTTCTCGCGGTGGGCACGGGACTGGTGTTCCTGCGCAAGCCCGCGTTGCAGGTGGCGTGGCCGTTCGTCCTCGCCCCGGTGTTGCTGCTGCTGTTCTTCGGCGGGACCCATCTGTACTCCGAGGCCGCCCCGGTGGTGCCCGCACTGCGCTCGTACTGGCTACCGATCCACGTGGCGATCATCTCGTTGGGCTCGGGCATCCTGCTCATTCCGGGCGTCGTGTCGATCATGTACCTGCTGCGCGTGTGGCAACCCCAGGGTCAGGAGAAGGGGTGGGCCACGCGACTGACCCGGCCGCTGCCCGCCGCCGAAACCCTGGACCGGTTGGCGTACCGCACCACGGTGATCGGCTTCCCGATCTACAGCGTGGGCATCCTGCTCGGGGCGGTCTGGGCGGAGAGCGCGTGGGGCCGCTTCTGGGGCTGGGATCCCAAGGAGACCGCGTCGTTCATCTCCTGGGTCCTCTACGCCGGGTACCTCCACGCCCGCGCGACCAGCGGCTGGGGCCCCAAGAAGGCGGCGTGGATCAACATCGCCGGGTTCTCGGTGCTGGTGTTCAACCTGTTCTTCATCAACATCGTGGTCTCGGGCCTGCACTCCTACGCCGGGCTGAACTAACCCCCACACTGCCCCGCCCTGCCCCGCACCGCCCCGGCCTGCTGTGGTTGGTCGACATCACGCTGTGATTGCTTGACATCTCGCAGCTCCCCGCGCGGACTCTCGCGCATTCTGGCGACCAACTGGGCCGGCTGTCCTCGTGGCCGTGCTACTCGCTGCTCCGGGCGGCGGACCAGGTTTGTCCTCGACATCACCCGCGTGAGCTGGGGTGCCCTTCAACCCGGTTGCAGGGCACGGAGGTGGTCGCGCCTCTGAGCTGGGAGAGTGCGACGACGACGATGAGTTCCGGTCGCCACCGGGCATTCAACTGCTCGGTGGGCCGTCCGGGCCGGGGCTGGCGGAGGGGCTCATCTCGAGCATTCAGCTCGAGCGCCCTGACCGACCACGAGCCAGTCAGAGCTGCGCGAGCAGGTCCTTCCAGACGGGCTTCCAATACTCGATCGCCTCGGCCGAGTCGAGCTTGGTGTGCGTCAGCCCCACCGTGGACTTGCCGTTCTTCTTGTCGCTGAAGTTCAGGGCCACGCGCGTGCCGTCGGCCAGCGGGACCCGCCAGTAGCGCCACTTCTCGCTGCTCGAGGTGGCGGGGGGAGACTCGACCTCCACGCCGCCGAATTCCTTCCGGTCTCCGGCGAGCTCCACCCACGCCCGCAGCGCCGCGTCCATGTCCCCGGTGACGGTCCGCGAGGTCGACAACTGGAAGTCGCCGGTGCAGGACTGGCCCGGTACCCGCAGGCCGGCATGCTGCTCGTAGGCGATGGCCGTGCCCTGGGCCCACCACTCGGCGCGCTCGACCGACTCCGGCATCAGCTCCAGGGCCACCTTGGCGATCGCCGAGTGCGCCATCTCCCGCGCGCCGGCCTGCTCGAGCATCTCGACCCACTCGTTCCACGACCGGCCGGTGGCCGAGGCGATAGCAGGGGTATTGGAGGGCTTCGTCATCCCCTCATGCTGCCCCAGCGGGGCGCGGGCGGTCGTCGGTTCCTCCCGGAACCGCTCCGAAAAGTGAGCTGCCCTCCGGTGCCCTGCACCCCCTCCGCAGGGCAGCCCAGGTCAAGCGGGGTTCCCGAGCGCGAGGTAAGACCACGACCAGAGCGAGCAACGCCCCCGACGCCCGGCCCGAGGCCCGGGTGCTGGTGGTCGACGACGAGGAGAACATCGTCGAGTTGCTGTCGGTCTCACTGCGGTTCCAGGGGTTCGAGGTCGAGACCGCCCGCACCGGCGCCGAGGCGATCGACAAGGCCCGCCGCTTCCGGCCCGACGCGGTGATCCTGGATGTGATGATGCCGGTCATGGACGGTTTCGACGCGGTCAAGCGGCTGCGCGCGGACGGCTGTGACGCGCCGGTGCTGTTCCTCACCGCGCGGGCCGCCGTGGCCGACCGGGTCGCTGGGCTCACCCTGGGGGCCGACGACTACGTGACCAAGCCGTTCAGCCTCGAGGAGGTGGTGGCACGGTTGCGCACGATCCTGCGTCGCGCGGGCACGCTGTCCGGGGCCGAGCGCAGCTCGCGGCTCACCTTCGCCGACCTGGAGCTGGACGAGGACAGTCACGAGGTTCGCAAGGCGGGCCGGGCCGTCGCGCTCTCGCCCACCGAGTTCACTCTCCTGCGATATCTGATGGTCAACTCCGGGACGGTGCTGTCCAAGGCGCGCATCCTCGACCACGTGTGGGACTACGACTTCGGCGGAGACGGCGGCGTGGTCGAGTCCTACGTGTCGTACCTGCGCAAGAAGATCGATACCGAGGAGCCGAGACTCATCCACACCATCCGCGGCGTCGGCTACGTGTTGCGCGAACCGCGCTGATGCCCAGTTCGCCGGGCTTGCCCGCCTCGTCGTCAACCGCGGCCGCCGCACCCACCACGCGGCGTCGCGCGGTCCCGCTGCGGGTGAGTCTGGTCCTGCTCGCGGTGGTCCTGACCGCGCTCGCGCTGCTGGTCTCGGGGGTTGCCGTCACCCGCGCTCTGGAGGCCTCGATGCTCGAGCGGACCGACGCCGCGCTGCACCAGGCCGAGCGCGGGTGG
>NZ_JAALEB010000164.1:0-8321 GCF_014145165.1 Dietzia sp. Cai40
CGGACCCCGGGGCGCCGTCCGCCTCAGGGGCCGCCTCGGGGCCCGAGCCGAGCAGGGTCGCGGAGACCGCGGCCGCGCCCATGCCCAGCACCCACACCAGCATGAACGTGGCGGCCGCCCACAGGGAGTCGGAGGCCAGCGACAACGCCAGCATGACGAACCCGAGGCCCAGGGTGTCGGCCTTGGTCACCGCGTGCAGTCGGCTACGCAGGTCGGGGAACCGGAGCAGGCCGACGGTCCCGGCGGTGAAGAACAGCAGTCCCGCCGCGGCGGACAGGACGATCGCGACGTCGCGCGCCATCTCCAGCGCGTTGCTCATCGACGCCCCGGCTCCGCGGTCACGACGGTGACGGTGACGACCAGCGCCAGCGCCACGAGTGCGAGCGCCGCCGAACGGACCGCCGGGGCGCCGGCCAGGACGGACAGCGTGCACAGCAGGGCGGCGCCGGTGGTGCCGGCCAACACGACCCCGGTCACGCGGTCACGCGGGGAGGGGCCTCGCACCACCCGCACGAGGCAGGCCAGCACGTTGAGCAGCAGAGCGGCCACCAGGAGCTGCAGGGCCAGCTGAACCACATCCACCTCCCGCGTCGGGTCTTCTCCCCTGCCTACAGGCCCAGAACGGCCCGCGCTACCAGGAAGTACACGATCAACCCGATCGCGTCGACGAACGTCGTGATGAACGGGTTGGAGAACACCGCCGGGTCCGCCCGGACCGCCTGTGCGAGCAGCGGCATGAGCCCGCCCACCGTGGCCGCGATGGTGCACAGCGCCAGCAGGGTCAGCCCGATGACCAGTCCGAAGTCGAAGCCGAAGATGAACCCCGCGGCGATGAGTCCCACCGCGCCCAGCGCGAGCCCCAGGATGAACCCGGTCCGCACCTCCTGCACGAGTACCCGCAGGGCGTCGCGGGGGCGGACGTCGCCGAGTGCCAGGGCGCGGGTGACCGTCGTGGCGGCCTGGTTCCCGGTGTTCCCGCCGGTACCGATGATGAGCGGAACGAACAACGAGAGCGCCACGACCTGCTCGAGCGTGGTCTCGAACACCGCCAACACCTGCACGGTGAGCGCCGCGCCGAGTCCCAGCACGAGCAACCACACCACGCGCGACCGGACGATCGACCGCACCGGGGTGGCCAGGTACGGCCGGCGCAGGGGCTCGGAGCCACCCTGGCGGGCCGCGTCCTCGGTCTCGGCGTCCTCGAGGATCCGCAGCGCGTCGTCGACGGTGAGGATGCCCACGAGGCGGTCCTCCTCGTCCGTGATCGGCAGGACGATCACGCGCTCGTCCGCGCTGAGGCGGGCGGCCTCCTCCTCGGAGGCGCGGGCGTGGATCGAGATGGCGTCGTTCATCAGGTCCCCGACGAGGGTGTCGGGTTCCGCGCCCATCAGGGACCTCAGACCGACGACCCCGATGAGGCGGCGTCCCTGGTCCACGACGGGGATCGTGTAGATCGTCTCGACGTCGACCAGCCGGGCGCGGACCCGGTCGAGCGCCTGCTCCGCGGTCATCTCCGGGCGGGCGGAGACGAACTCGGGCGTCATCCTGCGGCCGATGGAGCCGGCCGGGTAGCCGAGGATCTCGTTGGTGAGCGCGCGCTCCTCGGGCGGCAGCCCGCGCAGGAGGCGCGTGGCGACGAAGGCCGGGAGCTCGTCCATGAGAGCGACGCGGTCGTCGGGGTCGAGCTCCTCGAAGAGGTGGGCGACCTGCTCCTCGCGCAGGCCGCGCAGCAGCTCGGACTGCACCGGCGCGTCGAGGGCCTCGAACAGCACCAGGGCGCGCCCCTTGGGCAGCAACCGGAACGCGACGGCCCGGTCGCGGTCGGCGCTGCGCTCGAACATGTCCACCACGACCTGGTCGGGCAGTGACGCCATGAGGCGCGAGGCCGCCCGGAGGTCGCCGCGGGAGCGGAGCCGGGCCAACCGCCGGGTCGCCTCGTCCAGGCTCATCTCGCCGTAGGTGCTGTTCTCGTCGACGTGCTCGTCGACCAGGGCGAACCCCGTGGCGTCGGTCGGTGGCCCCCCGGGATCGTCCGGCAGATCGCGCGGCTCAGTCATCACCGGTCCCCTTGGGGGAGTCGGACGGGGTGTCGGTGGCGAACCCGATCTGCGAATACCGGGTGGCCGAGGTGGGCGCGGCGCCCGAGAGGAACCCGGCGCGGGCGATGGACATCGCGCCGATGGCGGAGGAGGCGAACTGCAGTATCGCCGCCACGACCACCTTGGGTGCCGCATCCCAGGACGGGTGCAGCAGGAAGGCGCCGACGATCACGAACACCAGCCCGAGTCCGGCGGCCGCCCCGATGGCGGAGGACCGGACGTAGAGGTCGGGGAACCGCAGGAGGCCGATGGCGCCTCCGAGGAACACCACGGACCCCGTCAGGACGGAGACCGATCCCAGGACGGTCGCGAGCAGGTCCCAGCTCATCGCCGACCCCCGGACATGAGTCGGGCCAGCGAGAGAGCGGAGACCAGGCCCACCAGCGTCGCGACCAGGACGAGGTCGTAGACGAAGGGACTGTCCACCCTCACGCCGACGAGGGCGA
This sequence comes from Dietzia sp. Cai40, assembly GCF_014145165.1. Lineage (NCBI taxonomy): Bacteria > Bacillati > Actinomycetota > Actinomycetes > Mycobacteriales > Dietziaceae > Dietzia > Dietzia sp. Cai40. Next base: position 2,546 of record NZ_JAALEB010000164.1, read on the forward strand.
GGAGTGCGATGAACGCGAAGAACAGCAGGTCCGCCGCGATGGCTCGGTCACCGGCGTGGGGGCCACGGACCATCCGGTAGGAGGACAGGACGGCCGCGATGGAGACCAGGACGATGGCGATGTCGACGGCGATCACCGGACCAGCCCCTCTCTCCGGATCGCCCGCAGCATGTGGTTCTCCATATCGTGTAGCGAGGCCGTCAGGTCGTCGGGATCCGGGAAGTACATCCCGTGGACCACGATCTCCCACCCCTCACCGCCCCCCGGATGGTGCGCGCCCAGGGTCAGCGTCCCCGGGGTCAGGGTGATGAGCGAGGACAGCACGGTCACCTCGAGTTCGGTGCGGCACCTGGTGGGGAACCGCACGAAGCCCGGGGTGATCGAGGCGTGGGGCAGGAAGGCGTCGCGGACGACCTTCGCGCTGGTCGTGGTCTGCTGCCAGAAGAACCACAGCAGGAACCACAGGATCCGCAGCGGCCAGGTCAGGGTGGCGGTCATCCGAGCACCGCCTGGACGTATCCGGTCGGGTCGTACAGGTTGGCCGCAGCGGTCCCGGACAGCTCCAGGAGCACCTGACCCCCCAGTCCCAGCGCCAACGTCACCACGGCCAGCGCCAGCGCGGGCGCCGCGAGTGCCAGACCGATCCGGCGACCCGGGGGAACCATGACGGGGTCGGGGGCCCCGGCCTCCGCCGTGGCGGTGGCCACCGTGGAGGTCGCGGCGCCACCGCTCGCGGCGTCACCGGTCGCGTCGAGCCCGGCGCGGTCCCGGCCGTCGGGGATCCCCGGGGCATCGGAGTAGGCGGGGTCCAGACCCTCCGGGAGCGTGCGGGAGTCGGTGGCGGTGGGTTCGCCGAGGAAGATCCCCGTCCAGATCTTGAGCATCGACAGCAGGGTGAGGATGCTTACCGCCACGGCGACGGCCGCGGCGGCGATCTGCCCGGCGTCGAGGGCGGCGATGATCAGGCTGAGCTTGGCCACGAAGCCGGAGAAGGGCGGGATCCCGGCCAGCGACATGGCGGAGGCGAAGAACGCGATCGCGATGAGTGGTTCGGTCTTGGCGAGTCCGGAGAGTTGCCCCAGCCGCCGGGGACCGTAGCGCACCTCGATCGCGCCGATGGCCAGGAACAACGCGGCCTTGACGATCATGTGGTGCAGCAGATAGAAGATGCCGGCGGTGAGCCCCAGTGGGCCGAAAAGGGCGACCCCGAGCAGGATGTACCCGATCTGGCTGACCATGTGGAACGCGAGGATCGAGCGCGGGGCGGCCTCGCCCACCGCGCCGAGCACACCGATCAGCATGGTGGCCGAGAACACCACCACGCCCACCCAGAGGTAGCGCGGGTCCCCGTCGAAGATCACCGCGTAGATGCGGTAGATGGCGTAGATCGCGATCTTGGTGTGCAGGCCGGAGAACATCGCGGTCACGGCGGGGGACATCTTGGGGTAGGCCCGTGCAAGCCACCCGTGCACGGGGACGACGGCGGCCTTGATCGCGAGCGCGAAGAGCACCAGGGCGGTGGCCACGGCCACGCCGGTGTTCTCCGAGGCGGCCCCGTGGAGTTCGGCGATGTTGACGGTTCCCGTCAACCCGTAGATCAGGGCCACGCCGATCAGCAGGATGGTCGAGGCGAGCAGGTTGACCGAGATGTAGAGCCGCGAGGCCGCGACACCGGCCACGCTGGCCCGACCGGACCGGGTGATGATCATGAGCCCGTACGAGGGCAGGAGCATGACCTCGACAAAGACGAAGAAGTTGAACAGGTCCCCCGTAAGCAGGGCCCCGTTGACGCCGGCGGTCACGAGGAGCACCAACGGCGGGTAGAACCTCTTGAACGCCTCCCCGGCCGGGACCGCGAAAGCCGCGCACGTGAGCGTCAGCAGACTCGTCACCGTGAGCATGAGCGCCGAGAACATGTCCAGCACGAACGGGATGGCCACTCCGGGCGCCCACAGGGCGACCTGGTGCACCACGACCGAACCGTCCGACACCCACGCCACGGTGGCGATCGCCGCGGCCAGTTGCACCACGAGGACGGCGAACAGGACAGTCAGGACCAGGCGTGTTCTCGAAGCGACGGCTATGAGCAGGCCCGCCGTGAGCAGCGGGATGGCGACGAACAGGGTGAGGACGGACTCCGGCATCATCGGTGGACACCTTCCGCGTCGTGGTTCGCCGGCTCGTCGGGCTCCGGGTCCTCCGGGTGTGCGCCCCCCGGGACCTCCGGGAGGAGGTCCAGGTGGTCGAGGTCGCCCACGTCGGTGTCGTCGTCGTCACCGCCGATCACCGCCAGCACCAGCAGGTAGATCGTGATGGCGAACGCGATGACGATGGCGGTGAGCACGAACGCCTGCGGCAGTCCGTCGGCGGTGAGCGCCGGGTCGGGGTCGGCCACCAGCGGGGCCTCGCGCCGCGACGCGCCGCCGGCCGCCATGATCGTGAGGTGCGCGGCGTGACTGAGCAGGATGAACCCCAGGATCACGCGGACCATCCCGCGTTGCAGGACGAGGAAGACGAAGCCGGCCATCAGGACGCCGACGGAGATCGCGAGGGTCATGTCTGTACCTCCCGGTTGTCGGCCGCGTCGAGGACCGGTTCCGCGTCCTCGGTGGTGGCGGGGTCGGTGGCCTCCGCGACCGGGCCGGGGGGCGGGGGCGGCACGGCGGGTTCGTCGCTCCGGTCGTCCCCGCCGAGCTTGTCGATCGCGGCCATGATCACTCCGAGGACCGCCAGGTAGACGCCCACGTCGAAGACCAACGCAGTGGTGAGGTGCACGTCGCCGAGGTAGGCGTGCAGCGGCAGGAGGAACGAGCCGTCCACGAAGCCCGCGAGACCCGTGACGACCCCGATGACCACTCCCGCCGCGATGACCGCGACGTATGGGACCCGGATCCGCGCCGCCTCGTCCCTGGGTGCGCGCAGGTAGTAGATCGCGATTCCGGCCCCGCCGATGAGCGCGGAGTTGAAACCTCCGCCGGGGGCGTTGTGGCCGCGCACGAGGAAGTAGAGAGAGAGGAACACGATCAGGGGGCCCAGTACCCGGGCGAACGTGCGGAGGAAGACCCCGTTGTCCTCGGCGGGCAGGAGCGGCGAATTCGAGGGGACGGAGAGACGCACCTGGCGACGGGGCAGGGTGCGCCTGGCGTGCAGAGCCAGGACCACCGCGAGTCCGGCCACCCCGAGCACGGTGAGTTCGCCGAGGGTGTCCAGCGCTCGGTAGTCCACCAGGACGGTGTTGACCACGTTGATGCCACCGGTGTCCTCCTCCGCGTTGTCGAGGAAGTACCGCCCGACATCGGAGAGTTCCCGGCGACCGGTCATGGCCCACACCGCCGCGCCCGAGGCCAGGCCGATCACGATCGCGACGGCCGCGCTGACGAGCATGCGTGAGCGGGAGACCATGTGGAAGGTGGGGGGGAGTCGCTGGAGGACCAGGACGATGACGACGACGGTGAGGACCTCGACGAGGAGTTGGGTCAAAGCCACGTCGACCGCACCGAGAGTGAAGAACCACAGCGCCATGGCGAACCCGACGATCCCGACGTTCGCGACGGCGCCGACCCTGGAGCGGGAGATGACCATGGCTGCGGTCCCCACCACGAGCAGTAGCACCACCACCCAGTCCTCCGCCCGGACGGGTGAGCCCACCTCGGGTTCGGGGCGGACGACCGCCACACCCACGGCGGCCAGGGCGACCAGCACCACGAGGACGGCCCAGACGTGCCGGGAGATCCGATCCGTCCGGGTGACGTCGCCGACGCGCGCCCCGCCCGCGATGGCCCAGCGGCGCAGCGCGTCGACCGTCGCCACCCCGGTGATGGGGGCGAGCTCACGGTTGAGGAAGCGGTCCAGGGGATTGCGCACCAGGACCAGCACGATGCCGAACGCGATCACGGCCATCGACATGAACAACTCGGGCGCGAACCCGTGCCACAGACCGAAATCCGCCTTGTATCCCTCGCCGAGGGAGGCGCGGGCCGCTGCCGCGACAGCGGGTTCGAGGAGGAACCCGGTGAATCCGAGCACCAGCCCCAGCACCGCGGGCAGGGCGGCGGGGAGGAAGAACGAGGCGTGGGGCGCCTCGATGGTCTCCGGGGTGCTGTGTACCGGCTCGGGGCCCGGCCCCGCCGGGGGGCCGTGGGTGACGAACCCGCCGAGCAGGAAGCGTGCCGAGTAGGCGAAGGTGAAGGTGGCGGCGAACACGGCCAGGGCACCGAGCGCGGGCCCGGTCCACGCGGCTCCCGGCGCGTCGAGCATGGATTTGAACATCCACTCCTTGGACACGAAGCCCAGCAGCGGGGGCAGTCCCGCCATCGACGCCGCGGCCAGTCCCACGCCGATCGCCGTGCCGGGCATGATGCGGTAGAGCCGCGGGAGACCACTCATGGCCCGGGTGCCGGTCTGTTGGTCGACCACGCCCACAAACATGAACAGGGACGACTTGAACAGCGCGTGGGCGATGGTGTGCACGATCGCGGCGACCATGGCGGCCGGGGTGCCCACGCCGATCGTCGCCACCAGGAAGCCCAGCTGGCTGATCGTGGAGTAGGCCAGCAGTTCCTTGAGGTCGTCCCGCTGCATTGCGAACACGGCCCCGAGAACGGCGGTGGTCATTCCGCAGGTGATGAGGAGCAGGTTCCACACCGGGACGTCGTGCAGTGCCTCGGAGAACCGCAGCAGCAGGTAGATGCCGGCCTTGACCATGGCGGCCGCGTGCAGGTACGCGCTGACCGGGGTCGCCGCGACCATGGCGTCCGGCAACCACGCCTGGAACGGGAACTGCGCGGACTTGGTGAACGCGGCCATGGCGATCAGTACGGCGATCACCGTGGCGAAGCCGGGGTCAGTCGACCACACCGGATCGACCAGGATCTCCGACAGGACGGTGGTGCCGGTGCGGACCACCATGAGCGCCGCGGCGGTGAGCAGGCACAGCCCGCCCGCGACGGTGACGAGGAGCGTCCGCACCGCGGGCTGCGTTCCCTTGGGGCCGGCGAGCGTGATGAGGAAGAAGGAGCACAGGGTCGTGAACTCCCACGCGACGAACAGCAGGACGACGTCGTCCGCCAGGACCAGCCCGAGCATCGACGCGGCGAACAGCGTCATCAGGCCGTAGTACCCGCCGTGACCGCCACCGCGCCCGAGGTACCGGGACGAGTAGGCCATCACCACGGCCCCGATCCCGAGGACGATCATGGTGAACACGCGGGCCAGCGGGTCGAGGGACAGGCGGAGTTCGACGCCCAACGCGGGCATCCACGCGACCGTGGAGACGGTGTCGACGGGGACGGCGAACCAGATGTACAGGGCGAGGCCGCCGAGCAGCGCCGCGAGCGGCCATCCCGCGTCCCGCCCCATGGTGCGGGCCAGCAACGGTGAGATCGCCGCGATGCCGAAGGCCACTGCGAGGGCGAGGGTCAGGGTCACGTGCCGTTGGCTCCGGAGGTGGTCGAGATGGGCGTCGGAACAGACCCGTGGGTACCGAGCCCGCCGGGCCAGGCTAACACTCTCCGCCCGGGCGGATTCGGGCAGGATTCCGGGGCATGCCGAATGACCTGCGGGAACGGGTGCGCCACGTCACTACCATCCACGGCATGCCCCCCACCCCCAGTGCAGCCGACCGCGCGGACGAACCTCTGGACGACCCGGTCGACGAGCCCGTCGACGAGCCGGTCAGCGGGGTGCCCAGCGGCCCGGGCCCCGGCAGGCGGGCCCTCGCGCTGGTCGTGGTGATCCTGCCGCTGGTCCTGGCGGCGCTGTGGGCTGCCGTCGACCC
>NZ_JAALEB010000165.1:0-2911 GCF_014145165.1 Dietzia sp. Cai40
GGCCTGGCCGCCCTCAGCTCCCACCGGACCGGTCGCCCTCTGGCCGCGCTGGCCGGCGTGGTGCTGCTGGTGGCGATGCTCGACCCCGCCACCGCGACCGGGGCCGGCTTCGTCCTGTCGGTCACCGCGACCGCCGCGCTCGTGTTGTTCGCCAGACCCGTGGCCGTGCGTCTGCGTCGCCCGTGGATGCCCGCCACCATCGCGGACGTGCTGGCGGTCTGCGTGGTGGCACACCTGGCCACCCTCCCGGTACTGGCGGTCACCGGGTTGGAGACGGGCCCGTGGGCGCTGCCCGCCAATATCGCGGTGGCCCCGGTGGTGCCTCTGGTGACGGTGCTCGGGACCGCCGCCGCGGCCCTCGGGCCGGTGTGGGAGGACGGGGCCGTCGTGCTGGCGTGGGCGTGCGCCCCGGCGCTGTGGTGGCTCGAGACCGTCGCGGACGTCGCCGTGTCCCTGCCGGGTTCGCCCGACGTGGCGCCCGGGTGATCCCGCGCCTGTGGTGACGGACCTGCGTGGCACGATGTCGGGTGAGTACGACGACGAGGAGCGCCCATGACACCCGGTTCTTCACCCGGCCCGCTGCATCTCGTCCTGGGCGAGGACGAGTTCCTCACCGAGCGCGCCACCGCCGGTGTCGTGGCGGCCGTGCGGGCAGCGGCTCCCGCGGGGGAGGATCCGCCCGTGGTCTCCCGCCTGGGGGGACCGGAGGTCGGTGCACCGCAGCTGTTCGAACTGCTCTCACCGTCGCTGTTCGGCGAGGCCCGGATCGTGGTGATCACCGGTGCCGCGGAACTGGGCAAGGACGCCCAGGCGGCGGTGATGGGGTCCGCCGTCGACCTGCCGGACCAGACGGTCACGGTGGTCCAGCACACGGGCGGGGGTCGGGCCAAGGCGCTCGTACCGGACCTGCGTAGGGCCGGTGCGCAGGAGCACGCGGCCGGCAAGCTCTCCCGCCACATGGACGTGGTGGGATTCGTGCGCTCGGAGTTCCGGGGTCTCGACGTCCGGGTGGCCCCCGAGGCGTGTGAGGCCCTGGTGGAGGCGGTGGGCACGGACCTTCGGCAGCTGGCGTCGGCGTGTGGCCAGCTGGTGGCCGACACCGGGGGGAAGGTCGACGTCGAAGCGGTGCGCCGCTATCACTCCGGGGTCGTGGGGGTCAGCGGGTTCACCGTGGCCGAGCGCGCGGTCACCGGGGATGTGGCCGGCGCGATCGAGGCGCTCGAATGGGCCATGCACACGGGGGTCCCGCACGTCGTGTTGGCGGACGCTCTCGCGGACGCCGTGAACTCGATCGCCATGGTGGGCACCCAACGGGGCACCCCGCCGGCCGAACTGGCGCGGCAGGGCCTGCCTCCGTGGAAGGTCAAGAAGGTCACCGCGCAGACCCGGTACTGGTCCATCGACACCCTCGGCAGCGCCCTCCAGGTGGTGGCCCGCCTCAACGGCGAGGTCAAGGGGCAGGCGGAGGACACCTCGTACGCGCTCGAGCGGGCGGTGCGGGAGGTGGGGTCACTGGCCGGCGTCGCCTAGAACGCGACGAGGGCCCACCACGCGCACTCGATCGGTGCGGGGGTGGGCCCTCGGAGCCTCATCGCGGCGGCGAACGACGCGGGGCTGTGCTCCCCGACTGGGGGAGCGGGTCGCCTCAGAGCGCGTTGACGGCCTTGGCGAGCGACGACTTCTTGTTGGCGGCCTGGTTCTGGTGGATGACACCCTTGGTGGCGGCCTTGTCGAGCTGACGCGAGGTGGCGACGAGGAGGGCGCCGGCCTTGGCCTTGTCGCCGGCCTCGGTGGCCTCACGCAGGCTGCGGATGGCGGAACGCAGAGACGACTTGATCGACTGGTTGCGGAGACGGTTGCGCTCGTTGGTGAGGTTCCGCTTCTTCTGGGACTTGATGTTTGCCACTGGTCACACCTTCGGTCGTGTGTCGACGGCTCCGCGGGGGATCCGGTCGATCTGATGTCATGTCTCTAGTCCGCTCGAACACGCGCAATGCGATCCGGTGGACACCGACGACCCACTTTACCAGCGGCGGCGTCACCGGCCAAAACGCGTGACGGGTGGGCGAGCACCCGGTCGGGCCCGTGTCGGGCTGCCCGCCACCACCGCCCGTCAGCGCCAGCCGTAGTCCGAGCGCAACCGGTCCGCGACCCGGTCGAACGTGGCGCGGGAGCAGACGGCCCCCTCGCGTCGGATGCCCTGTTCGGGCACGTCCAGCACGCGGTCCAGGCGGACCCAGCTCGGTCGGCCCTCCGCGTCCCACGGTCCGGTGCCGAGCCCGAGCCACCCCTCGTCGTCGTCCCGCCTGTCCTGCGAGGAGAGCATGAGGCCGAGCAGTCGATCGCCGTCGCGGCCCACCACCAGGACCGGACGGTCCTTCCCGCGTCCGTCGGCCTCCTCGAACTCGACCCACGTCCACACGATCTCTCCCGGATCGGCCCGACCGTCGAGGTCGGGTGCGTAGGAGACGGTCCGCGCGCGACTCGACGTGGGCACGGTCCCGGACGTGGTGGGTCGTCCCGCCCCCACGGCCCCACGCGGCGCGGCGGAGGTGATCCCGCGATCCTCGAGGCGCCGACGCACCTCGAGGGCCACCGTCGGTCCGTACTTGCGGCTCATCCGGGCCGCGGTGCGACCCATCCGGGCCCAGTCGATCGCCATGTCCGCCAGGGTAACGGCATCTAGGATCCCGGTTCATGGACATGCTCTTGGCGGTGGTGTGGGCGGACGACCCGGAACGTGCCGGGCCCGACGCCTCCCGGCTGCGGTCGGACATCGCCCGGGCGGTGGACGGCCCGCTCGCCGACCTCGGGGTGACCGAGTACGTGGTGAACGTCCGCGACGAGGCGGTGGCCGGCGCGATGATCGACGTGCAGGTGACCCCGCGGCCGGTGCTCGCGGCGGTCCGCG
>NZ_JAALEB010000166.1:0-5169 GCF_014145165.1 Dietzia sp. Cai40
CGCGCAGATCCACCGCCACCACCCGGAACCGCGCGGCCAGCGCGTCGAGCAGGTCCGGCCCCCAGCAGGCGCTCGACTGGGCCCAGCCGTGGACCAGCACCAGCGGGCGGGCGGCGGGGTCGCCGAGGACGCGGTAGGCGATGACCGTGCCGTCGGAGGAGACGGCGGAGGAGACGGCGGGTGTGGGTGCAGAGTTCATGGGACTCATCGTGCCAGCCGCACATGAGTCGGCCGGGGCCGAGCGTTCCGGCCACACAAGCCGGACCGGGGCGGCTACCGTGGTCCAATGGCAACCACCACCACCCAGATCGACTCCGACGTCGTGGTCCGCACCTTCTTCGACGCCCTCGTCTCGGGCAACGTCCCCGCCGCCGCCGACCTGCTGGCCGACGACGTGTGGTGGGCCAACATCGGGCTCCCCACCATCCGGGGTAAGCGCGACGTGGTCAAGGCGCTGTCGGCCATGGGCGCCACCGTGGACTTCGACGCGGAGATCCACCACCTCGCCGTGGGCGCACCGGCGGACCCGACCACCCCAGGCTCCCCCGCCATCGTGCTCACCGAACGCACCGACTACCTGGGACTCGGGCGATTCCGCTGCGGTTTCTGGGTCTGCGGACGCCTCGAGGTCCGCGACGGCCTCGTCTGCGGCTGGCAGGACTACTTCTCCAAGTCCGACATGGCCCTCGGCACGGTGCGCGGGCTGGTGGGGATGATCACCGGACGGGGTCGCTGAACTCGTCGTCGTCGAGCACCTAGTCTCTGGGACATGAGCTTCGATCACCCCGCCGTCCGTGAGCGCCTGGCCGACCTCCCCGCCGACACCCGCATCGCGGTGGTGACCGGCGCCTCCTCCGGGATCGGCGAGGCCACCGCGCGCGAACTCGCGGGGCTGGGGTTCCACGTGGTCGTCGGCGCCCGGCGACTCGACCGGCTGCAGGCGCTCGCGGACGAGATCGGCGGCACCGCCATGCCCCTGGACGTGACCGATCCCGCCTCGTGTGAGGCGTTCTGCGTGGCCGTCCCCCGGCTCCACGTGCTGGTCAACAACGCCGGCGGCGCCAAGGGCACGACCACCGTCATGGACGCCGACGAGGAGCAGTGGCGGTGGATGTGGGAGACCAACGTCCTGGGCACTCTTCGGCTCGTGCGCGGCCTCATGCCGGTGCTCGTGGAGACCGGCGACGGCCTGGTGGTGACCATCACCTCGATCGCCGCGCTGGAGTCCTACGACAAGGGCAGCGGCTACACCACCGCCAAGCACGCGCAGGCCGTGCTGCACCGGACGCTGCGCGGGGAGCACCTGGGCCAACCCGTGCGGTTCACCGAGATCGCGCCCGGCATGGTGGAGACCGAGTTCTCGCTCGTGCGGTTCGACGGCGACGACGACAAGGCCGGCGCCGTCTACCAGGGATTGACCCCCATGGTCGCACGCGACATCGCCGAGATCGTGGGGTTCGTGGCGAGCCGGCCGTCGCACGTCAACCTGGACCAGATCGTGGTCAAGCCGCGGGACCAGCACTCGGCCATGCGGGCGCACCGGCGCTGAGTGGTACGGTCCCGCGGTCCCGCGGTGGCGCGGTGGCGCGGTGGCGCGGTGGCGCGGGACCCCGTTGGCAGGTCCCGCCGACAAGGCCAGGCTTACCGATGTTCGGTTAGCCTTACTGACCTGGTAAAACGCTGTGGCCAGCCCTACTCTGGGAGCCCTGGGGCGCAACATGCCCCGGGCGAGTCTCGACGTCCGTCGAGGTCCCCGAGAGGAAGGGTGCCATGATCATGGCCAAGAAGTCTTCGTCGTTCACCGAACTCCTGTCCGCGCAGGTCGGCCACGAGTTCGCCGCGAGCCAGCAGTACATCGCGATCGCCGTGTGGGCCGACGCCAAGGATCTGCCCCAGCTCGCCGGACGCTTCTACCAGCACAGCCTCGGCGAGCGGAACCACGCCATGATGATGGTCCAGTACATGCTCGACCGCGACATCCCGGTGACCATCCCGGCCGTGCCCGGCCCGCAGGCCGAGTTCGACGGCCCCGTCGCCGCCCTGCGCTACGCGCTCGAGCAGGAGAAGCAGGTCACCCGTCAGATCGAGTCGATGTTCCAGGCGGCCCGCGCCGAGTCCGACCCGCTGGGTGAGCAGTTCATGCTGTGGTTCCTGCGTGAGCAGGTCGAGGAGGTCGCCAACATGAGCACCCTGGTGGCGATCGCCGAGCGCGCGGACAACGACTGGTTCCGCATCGAGGAATACCTCGCACGCGAGACCGACACCTCCACCAACACCGGCACCCCGCCCGCGGTGGCCGGCGGCGCCGTCTGACCGGACATCCCGGATCCGGCGAGCGGGCTCGGCCGGTACGGGCGGGGCTGGTGTTGGCGGGGCGGGCGCGGGCGGGTCAGGCGCAGCTGTACTCCACGTAGCTCACCCCGCTGTCGAACCCGATCCGCCGGTGCGTGACCAGGGACCGCGCACCGGTGGACCCGGCGATCAGCGGTCGCCCCCGGCCGATCACCACCGGGTTGACCTTGAGCCGGAACTCGTCGATCTCGTCCACCAACGCCGCTGCCAGCTCCCCGCCACCGCAGAGCCAGATGTCGAGCGGGGAGCTCTCCGCCTTGAGTCGTCGGACCAGTGTCACGGGGTCCTCGTCCGACGCCGTGAGGCCCGTCTCCGCCGGCAGATCACCCGGCCGATGGGTCACCACGTACTGGCGCAGGTGCGGGTAGCCGCTGGCCAGCCCCTCGTCGACAGCGACTTGATGGGTGGACCGGCCCAGCAGAACCGTGTCGAACACCCATGGGGCGGTCCCCGCGAGCCCGATCGCGCCGCGGATGTGACCGGGGATCGTCTCCGGATAGTGCTCGACGAGCCAGGCCATGTGGTCGCCCTCGAGCGGAAAGAAGTCCGTCCGTCCGTCGGGGTCCGCGATGAACCCGTCGGCGGTGACGGCGATGTAGTAGATGAGCTTGCGCATGGGTGAGTCCCTTCGTGGTCTGTGATCAGGGGAAATGGAGCGGGTCAGCCGAGCCGGATCACGTCGTCCACCCCCACCCGGGCACAGAAGCCGTCGTCGTGGCTCACCAGGACCAGGGCCCCGCGCCACCGCGCGAGAGCGTCGGCGAGCACCTCCACGCCGGCGAGGTCGAGGTTGTTGGTGGGCTCGTCCAGGATCAGCAACTGCGGAACCGGCCGCGCGAACAACCTCGCCGCCAACGCCGCGCGCAGACGTTCGCCACCGGAGAGCTCGGCGAGGCGGCGGAACCCGGCGTCCCCCGTGAACAACATCCGCGCGGCGTGGGCGTGGACCTGCTCGGGATCGGCCTCAGGGCGCACCGCCCGGATCGCGTCCACCACCGACCTGTCGGGATGCTCGACCCGCAGATCCTGCGGCAGCAGAGCCCAGGGCACGTGCGCCGCCTCGTCGTCACCAGCTCCGGCGGACCCGTCTCCGAACAGGCGCCGGAGCAGCGTGGTCTTGCCGCTGCCGTTGGGGCCGGCGAGCCGTATCCGCGCAGGCCCGGTCAGGTGGATGCGACCGGCGACCGGATCGAGGGTGTCAATCACGCTCCGCCCGGCCGGCAGCCCCGGGTCGGGCATCGGGATCCGCAACACCTCCTCTCGGCGGACGGCGGCGTCGGCGTCCTGCATCCGCGCGCGCGCCTGCTCGACTCCCTGCTCGTGGACCGCGCGTAGTCTGCCCGCGGATTCCTGGGCGGACCTGCGCCGTGCGTTCATGAGTATCTTGGGCATCCCGCCGGCGGCCTGCACGCGACGCCCATGCGCGAGTCTGCGGCTCGCCTTCTCCGTCCCCTCGACCCTGTCCCGCTTCTCCGCGCGCAGCTCGTTGCGGGCACCCGCCAGCGACTGCACCGCAGCCGATTGCTCGGAGTCGACGACCTCCCGGTACAGCGAGTACGGCCCCCCGAACAGTCGACATCGTCCGGACCGCAGCTCCACCGTGGCATCGGCCCGTTCGAGCAGTTCCAGGTCGTGGCTCACCGCCACAGCGATCCGCCGCCCTGCGGAGACGAACCCCTCGAGCGCCGCGAACAACCTGGCCCGGGCCGGTCGGTCGAGGTTGTTGGTCGGCTCGTCGAGAAGCAGCACCTTCGGCTGCCCCAGGAGTCGACCCGCCACCGCCGCGAGCGTGCGCTCCCCGCCGGACAACTCGCCCACGGGTCTGGTCAACTCGGCGGGCAGGCCCAGCTGGTCGAGCAGCGCGAGGGTCCGTTCGGCGACGGACCAGTCATCACCGATGCGGGCGAAGTCGTCGTCGTCGCCCTCTCCCGCCTCGATCCGATGCAGCGCCGCGAGCTGCGGGCCTATCCCGAGTTCGTCGGCGAGGGTGCGGCCGGGCGAGGCGTCGACGAGCAGCTGCGGCAGGTATGCGACCGCGGGCGGGCGGGCGGGCTCGCCGTCGACGGAGATCGACCCGGCGGACAGCGGCAGCTCCCCGGCGATCACGCGCAGCAGCGTGGACTTGCCGGCGCCGTTGCGGCCGACCAGTGAGGTCAGACCGGGGCGCACCGTGAGGTCGAGCCCGGTGAAGAGTGTGGTGTCGTCGGGGAACGCGTAGGCGACGTCCGACAGGACGAGGGAAGACATGAGTGCTCCAGGGAGGTGGCGGGTGGGCCGGGTCTCACCTGGGGTCGAGCACTGTCCTGTGGCTCCTCGTGTCGAGTTCTCGGCTGGCGCCCCTCGCGCCCGCAGGTCTCCCCGCGGTCACGCCGTGCGCCTGCCGACTTCCGCTGTGCACAGTACGCCGGGGGGCCACCGCGGGCAAGGGCTGCACGCGAGGCACGAGAGCACGCGAGGTCCCGTCTGGTCGAGGCTACTGCGGCGATTCCGCCGATTCACCGCAGTAGGCACGACCAGAACGCCGTGCCTGCGGCGGGCGGGCGCGTCACATGAACGCGCTGGGCGGGAGGCCTTCGCGGCTGGTCATCGGCAGCTCCTTCTCGAGCTTCTCCATGAAGAAGTGCGACTGCACCGCGGTCCAGATGTTGTTGGTGAGCCAGTAGATACCGATCGCGATGGGGAAGTTGAAGAAGTACGCGCCCACGATCGGGAAGAAGGGGAACAGGTACATCATGATCTTCATCGACTGGTTCATCGACTCGGTCATGGACTCGGCGATCGACTGGAAGTCCTGCGGCTTGCCCGCAGCTGCCGAGC
>NZ_JAALEB010000167.1:0-17438 GCF_014145165.1 Dietzia sp. Cai40
GGCCTGACCCCCGACGCACTAACGGAGATACCCACTAGGTGCAGCAGTTCGGGTCGAGCGCGGCACGCAGGGCGTCGATCGCGGACCCCCGGGCACGGTGGAACACGCTCATCCCGCGCCGCTCCGACTCGATCATCCCGGCCTCGCGGAGCCGGCCCAGGTGATGGGAGGTGGTCGACTCCGCGACGCCGGTCGCGGCGGCCAGATCTCCTGTGCGGACCTCGCCGTCGTCACTGGTGAGCAGGAGTGACAGCAGCCGGATCCGGACCGGGTCGGCGAGGGCCTTGAGACGCAGCGCGATCTCCACGGCGTCCTCGTGGCCGATCGGCCCCGCCGATACGGGCGCGCAGCAGACCGGCGAGCTGACGTCGAGGAGGGGCAGGGCCTTGGGCATGTCCGCGAGTGTAGCGCGGGTTCTTGACGAATATCGAAAAGGCTGGTTCTCTGGGCGGTGCAACAAATTCGATATTCATCTCAGAGGTGGAGGTTCCGACCATGTCCCGTGTGCAACTCGCCCTCAATGTCGACGACGTCGACGAGGCCGTCCGGTTCTACTCGACGCTGCTGCGCGTCGAGCCCGCCAAGCGCAAGCCCGGCTACGCCAACTTCGTGGTGGAGCAGCCGCCCCTCAAGCTGGTCCTGCTCGAGAACCCGGGCCAGGGAGGCTCGCTCAACCACCTGGGCGTCGAGGTCGAGTCCAGCGAGCAGGTCCACGGCGAGATCGCGCGACTGACCGACGCCGGCCTGTTCACCGACGAGGAGATCGGCACGACCTGCTGCTTCGCCACCCAGGACAAGGTGTGGGTCACCGGCCCGGGAGGCGAGCGGTGGGAGATCTACACGGTCCTCGCCGACTCGGAGACGTTCGGGACGTCGCCGGTAGCGGGTGACAGCAACAGGAACGACGACGACGAGGCCGGCGCCGACTCCGGGGGTGGCGCCTGCTGCGCGTGAGCGGCCGGAGGGTGCGCCCGACCGGGTCCACAACACCCGCGAGGGTGGCATGGGACAGGCCCGGGCCCGGGCGCACCTAGACTGGTTCGCGGCCGTCGGCCGGTTGCTCGACGTCCCGTGATCAAAGGAAAGGCCACACCATGCTCTCCCGCATCGACCTGCGCGGTCGCACCCTCGGTACCGCCGAGCTGCGTCGCACACTCCCGCGAGGCGCCGCCGACGTCGACTCCGTCGTCGACACCGTCCGCCCGGTGGTCGAGGCGATCCGGGAGCACGGGGCCTCCGCCGCGCTCGACTACGGCGAGAAGTTCGACCGGGTGCGGCCCACCTCGGTGCGGGTCCCCGCCGAGGTCATCACCGAGGCCGGCGAGGCCCTCGACCCTGACGTGCGCGCGGCCCTGGTCGAGGCCATCCGCCGCGCGAGGATCGTCCACTCCGCACAGCGGCGCTCGGACACCGTGACCGAGGTCGCCGCCGGCGGCTTCGTCACCGAGAAGTGGGTTCCCGTCGAGCGGGTGGGCCTCTACGTTCCCGGCGGCAAGGCCGTGTACCCGTCGAGCGTCATCATGAACGTCGTGCCGGCACAGGTCGCTGGGGTCGGTTCACTCGTGGTGGCCTCCCCGCCCCAGGCCGACTCCGGTGGCTGGCCCCACCCCACCATCCTCGGCGCGTGTGCTCTGCTCGGGGTCGACGAGGTCTGGGCCGTCGGAGGCGCCCAGGCCGTGGCCCTTCTCGCCCACGGCGGCGAGGACACCGACGGACGCGAGCTCGAGCCCGTCGACATGGTCACCGGCCCCGGCAACGTCTACGTCACCGCCGCCAAGCGACTGTGCCGCAGCGTCGTGGGGATCGATTCGGAGGCCGGTCCCACGGAGATCGCCGTCCTGGCCGACCACACGGCCGACCCGGTCCACATCGCCTACGACCTCATCAGCCAGGCCGAGCACGACCCCAATGCGGCGAGCGTTCTGGTCACCGATTCCGAGCAGCTCGCCGACGCCGTCGCGCGGGAGGTCGAGGCCCGCTACACCGTCACCCTCAACTCGGGCCGCGTGCGCGACGCGCTCGAGGGCCCGCAGTCGGGCATCGTCCTGGTGGACGACATCGACGCCGGCCTGCGCGTGGTGGACGCGTACGCGGCCGAGCACCTGGAGGTGCAGACCCGCGACTCCGCCGCCGATGCCGCCCGGGTACGCAACGCCGGGGCGATCTTCGTGGGCGCCTACTCCCCGGTCCCGCTCGGCGACTACGCGGCGGGCTCGAACCACGTCCTGCCCACGTCGGGCACCGCCCGTCACTCGTCCGGGCTGAGTGTGCAGACCTTCCTGCGCGGTATCCACGTCATCGACTACGACCGCGCGGCGCTCAAGGAGATCGCCCCGACCGTCGTCGCGCTCGCCGACGCCGAGGGTCTCCCGGCCCACGGCGAGGCCGTCCGGGCCCGCTTCGAGGACCTCACCGCCGAGGAGGAGGACCAGTGACCGACACCCCCCGGCCCGGAGTCGGCCTGGACGCGCTGCCACTGCGCGAGAACCTGCGCGGCAAGAGCGCCTACGGAGCCCCGCAACTCGAGGTGCCGGTGCAGCTCAACACCAACGAGAACCCGCACCCGCCCAGTGCGGCGCTGGTCGCCGACATCGCCGCCGCGGTCTCCGCGGCGGCGGCCGACCTCAACCGCTACCCGGACCGGGACGCCGTCGACCTGCGCACCGACCTCGCCGCCTACCTCACGCGGCAGACCGGGGTGGAGCTGGACGTGGACATGGTGTGGGCGGCCAACGGCTCCAACGAGATCCTCCAGCAGTTGCTGCAGGCCTTCGGCGGACCCGGTCGCAGTGCGATGGGATTCGTCCCCAGCTACTCCATGCACCCGATCCTCGCCGCGGGCACGGACACCGAGTGGATCCCGGTCGACCGGGGCGCGGACCTGGCGATCGACGTCGAGGCCGCGCTGGCGGCGATCGCCGGGCACCGCCCCGACGTCGTCTTCCTCACCACGCCCAACAATCCGACGGGCCACGTGATCGAGCTGGACGACCTGCGGCGGCTGATCGACGCGGCACCGGGGATCGTCGTGGTCGACGAGGCGTACGCGGAGTTCTCCCCGTCGCCGAGCGCGTGCACGCTGCTGGCCGAGTTCCCGGCGAAGCTGGTCGTCTCGAGGACCATGAGCAAGGCCTTCGCGTTCGCCGGCGGGCGGCTCGGCTACTTCGCGGCCGACCCCTCGTTCGTCGACGCCGTGCTGCTCGTCCGTCTGCCGTACCACCTGTCGGTGATCGCGCAGGCCGCCGCCGCGGCCGCGCTGCGTCACGCCGAGGAGACCCTGGCGTCGGTCGCCCTGCTGGCCGAGGAGCGCAAGCGCGTCACCGCGGGGCTCGAGTCGCTCGGCTACGACGTGCTGCCCAGCGAGGCCAACTTCGTGCTCTACGGGCCCTTCGTGGACGCGCCCCGCGCGTGGCGGCGCTACCTCGACGCGGGCGTGCTCATCCGCGACGTGGGCATCCCCGGCCGTCTTCGTGCGACCATCGGGCTGGAGAGCGAGAACGACCGGCTGCTGCAGGTGAGCGCCGAGTTGGCGGGAACAGAGATCACCACGACGAGGGAGAGACGATGAGCGAGCAGGGCGGACGCGTCGGTCGCGTCGAGCGCACCACCAGGGAGTCGTCGATCGTCGTCGAGATCGACCTCGACGGCACCGGCCGGACGGAGATCGCCACCGGCGTCCCGTTCTTCGATCACATGCTCACCGCGTTCGGCCAGCACGGAGCGTTCGACCTCACGGTCCGCGCGACGGGCGACGTCGAGATCGAGGCGCACCACACCGTCGAGGACACCGCCATCGTTCTGGGCCAGGCGCTCGGGAAGGCACTGGGCGACAAGCGGGGCATCCGCCGCTTCGGTCAGTGCTCGATCCCGATGGACGAGACGCTCGCCGAGGCGGTCGTCGACGTCTCCGGGCGCCCGTACTGCGTCCACACGGGGGAGCCCGACGTCATGATCGGCTACGTCGTCGTGGGCCACGACAGCGCGCCGTACGGCACCGTGCTCAACCGGCACGTGTTCGAGACCCTCGCGTCGCACGCCCGCATCGCGCTGCACGTCCGCGTGCACTACGGGCGCGACCCCCACCACATCACCGAGGCGGAGTACAAGGCCGTCGCCCGGGCGCTGCGCGCCGCGGTCGAGCCGGATCCGCGGATCAGCGGGATCCCCTCGACCAAGGGCGCTCTGTGATGGCGAAGTGACCGCGGGGGTCACGAAGCCGGGCGCGTTCGCACAGCTGTCCCGGACCCCCGGTGTGCCGGCGGCGTTCGTCCTGGTGCTCCTCGCCTTCGGTGGCTTCTCGCTGCTCCTGCCCGTGGTGCCCCTCGCCGTGGTCCGGGGCGGGGGCAGCGAGCTGGTCGCCGGTGCGACCACCGGTGTGTTCATGACGGTCACCGTGCTGGTCCAACTGCTCACCCCGAGGATCACCGCGGCGATCGGCTACCGTTGGGTGCTCGCGATCGGCAGCGCGCTCCTCGGCCTGCCCTCGGGGCTGCTCGCCCTGTTCGACGGGCCGTTCGCGGTGCTGGCGGTCAGCGGTGTGCGTGGGGCGGGCTTCGGCATGATGACGGTCGCCGGCTCCGCACTGGTCGCCGAGCTCGCGCCACCCGGGATGCTCGGCCGCGCCACCTCGCTGATCGGCCTCGCGGTGGGGATCTCCGAGGCCATCTTCCTGCCTGTCGGTCTGTGGCTGCTGGAGGTCTTCGGTCTGGCCACGGTCGCCTGGAGCGCGACGGCGTTCGGTGTGGTCGGACTGCTCGCGGCGGCACGACTCCCCGACGTGCACCCCGCTCCCGCCAGGCCTTCCGACCCGTCCGCACTGGGCCGCCGGGCGATGCTCGTCCTGCTCGCCGGGCCGTTCCTGGTCATGGTGGCGGTGTCGCTGCCGTACGGCGCCGCCGCGTCGTTCCTCTCGCCCGCCCTGGACTCGATCGTCTCGGGCAGCGGCGCGGTCGTCGCGGGGGTCGGGCTCGGATTGCTGGGGGTGGGCGTGATCGTCGGGCGCACCTTCGCGGGACTCGTCTCCGACCGGCGCGGCCCCGGCGCCCTGGTCTGGCCCGGACTGGCGGTCTCGGCGCTCGGCATGGCCGGTATCGCCGGCCTGCTCTCGGTGTCGGCGAACCCGTGGTGGTTCATCGCCCCGACCGTGGTGTTCGGACTCGGGTTCGGCGCCGTGCAGAACGAGGCGCTCGTCGCCTCGTTCGAGCGGATGCCGCGCTCGCGCCTGGGGACCGCGTCCGCCTCGTGGAACATCTCCTTCGACGCGGGCACGGGTCTCGGGTCGGTGGTCATGGGTGGCGTTGCCGGTTTCGGATACGTCGTCCTGTTCACGGTCGCGGCCGGCGTGGTGCTGCTCGTCGGCGGTCCCGCGGCGGTGGGCGCCCGGCGCACCCGGCCGACGCGTGATCTGACCTCGCCCGCCACGGACGATAAAGTGAGCCCATGACCTCATCGGCCCCGCGGGTGGCGCTCCTCGACTACGGCTCGGGCAATCTCCGCTCGGCCCATCGCGCGCTGGAGCGTGTCGGCGCCCGGGTCGAGCTCACCTCGGACCACCGGGTCGCCACCGAGGCGGACGCACTCGTGGTCCCGGGGGTCGGCGCGTTCGCGGCGTGCATGGAGGGTCTCCGGGCCGTCAAGGGGCCGAGGATCATCGGCGAGCGTCTGGCCGGTGGTCGCCCAGTGCTGGGGATCTGCGTGGGAATGCAGGTCATGTTCGAGCGGGGGACCGAGTTCTCGGACGGTGAACACGCCGAGTCCGGGGCCGCGGGCTGTGGGGAGTGGCCCGGGGTCGTCGAGCGACTGGAGGCTCCTGTGTTGCCGCACATGGGGTGGAACACCGTCGAGGCGCCCGAGCGCAGCGTCCTGTTCGCCGGCATGCCCGCCGACGAGCGCTTCTACTTCGTCCACTCCTACGGGGTGCAGCGATGGGAGATGGAGCCGTCCGACCACCTGACCCCGCCGGACGTCACCTGGGCCCGGCACGGCACGAGATTCATCGCCGCCGTGGAGAACGGCCCCCTGTGGGCCACCCAGTTCCACCCTGAGAAGTCGGGAGATGCAGGCCTGCAGCTCCTCGAGAACTGGATCAGATCCCTTGGCTGACCGCCGGGGTCGCCCGGCGCCCGTATCGTTCGCGGTGCTGGCGCTGGGGGTCTCCGGGGCGGGGGTACTGGTCCTGGGACTGACCGCCCTGGCGGTCGCGCTGTTCCCGCTGCCGCCGGCGGGCCGGGCCGTCGTCGCTCTGGTCGGTGTGATCCTGACCGTCGTGGCGATGGGGGTCGTGTCCACCCGCATCACTGATCGGGCGATCCGTGCCGAGTACGGAGACGAGCCCGCCGTCACATACGGAGACGAGCCCGCCCCCGAGGCCGGGGTCGAGTCCAGCGCACACTCCGGGGAGCCGTCGGAACCGGTCGAGGGCGATGGGGAGCGCCCCCGGGCGGACGGACTACGCTGATGCCCGTGACCAACGCTTCTTACCTCGAACTCCTGCCCGCCGTGGACGTCGCCGACGGGCAGGCCGTCCGTCTGGTGCAGGGAGAGGCCGGGACCGAGACCTCGTACGGATCGCCGCTCGAGGCCGCCATGCAGTGGCAGCGGGACGGGGCCGAGTGGGTCCATCTGGTGGACCTCGACGCCGCCTTCGGTCGCGGGACCAACCGCGATCTCCTCGCCGAGGTCGTCGGCGCACTCGACGTCAAGGTCGAGATGTCCGGAGGGATCCGCGACGACGACTCGCTGGAGGCGGCCCTCGCGACCGGCTGTGCCCGGGTCAACCTGGGAACCGCCGCCCTGGAGAACCCGGAATGGTGCGCCTCCGCGATCGCCCGCCACGGGGACCGCATCGCGGTGGGTCTGGACGTCCGTGTGGTCGACGGCGAGCCCCGGCTCCGTGGCCGCGGGTGGGTGTCCGACGGAGGCAACCTGTGGGAGGTGCTGGAGCGTCTGGACAAGGACGGCTGCGCGCGGTACGTCGTCACCGACGTGTCCAAGGACGGCATGCTCAACGGTCCGAACCTCGAGATGCTCTCCCAGGTGTGCTCGGTCACCGGATCGCCGGTGGTGGCGTCCGGCGGGGTGTCCTCCGTGGCCGACCTCGAGGCCATCGCGACGCTGGTGCCAAAGGGCGTCGAGGGCGCGATCGTGGGCAAGGCCCTCTACGCCGGTCGCTTCACCCTCCCCGAGGCGCTGGCCGCGGTGAGTGTCCGCTGAATCGGCCATGACCACCTTGTAGCCACACCCACCCGCATGACCTCGAGCAGGAGGCCCGAGATGACCGATCAGACCGGAAACACCCTGCCGACGGACCTGTCCGTCGACCCCGCGGAAGCGCTCGCCCTGGCGGCCCGCGTGCTCGAGGAGGTCACCCCCCGCTTCGTCGAGGGACTGGGTGCCGAGGGCACGCGCGCCAAGGGCTCGCGCAACGACTTCGCGACCGAGCTCGACCTCGAGCTGGAGCGTCGGATCTCCGACGCGCTGCGCGAGGGCACCGAGCTCGAGGTGCACGGCGAGGAATTCGGCGGCCCGCCGGTCAACGAGGGCACGCTCTGGGTGGTCGACCCGATCGACGGCACGGCCAACTACTCCCTCGGCATCCCCACCACCGGCATCCTCGTCTCGCTGGTCCACGAGCGACAGCCTGTACTGGGACTGACCTGGCTTCCCCTCCTCGGCCTGCGGTTCACCTCGATCGCCGGGGGCCCGCTCAAGGAGAACGACGAGGAGATCCCGCGGATCGCCGACGTCTCCATCCGCGATGTCGCGCTGGGCCTCGGGTCGCTCAACACCGGCGCCCGCACCACCTACCCGCCGGCCTATCGACGAGAGGTGTTCGAGCAGCTCACCCTCGACGCCGCCCGCACCCGCAAGTTCGGGTCGACGGGGGTGGACCTGTCGTTCGTGGGTTCCAGCCGGTTGTCCGCTGCGGTGAGCTTCGGCAACTACGCGTGGGACAACGCGGCGGGCGCCTCCCACATCCGCGCGGCCGGGGGAGTGGTCACCGACCTGACCGGTGAGCCGTGGTCGATCGACTCCCAGTCGATCCTCGCCGCCGGCCCGCGAGCGCACGCGGAGGTGCTCGGCACCATCCGCGAGCTCGGCGAGCCGGGGAACTTCTTCGAGGCGGGCCGTCGCCGGGCCACCCCCGGTCCCGACGGCAACCGCCCGTGGCTCGACGGGGAGCGGTGAACCGGGCATGACACTCGCCACCCGGGTGATCCCGTGCCTCGACGTCGACGCGGGCCGCGTGGTCAAGGGCGTGAACTTCCTCGATCTGCGGGACGCCGGGGATCCGGTCGAGTTGGCCGCCGCCTACGACGCGCAGGGCGCGGACGAGCTGACCTTCCTCGACGTGACCGCGTCGTCCTCGGGCCGCGGAACCATGATCGACGTGGTCACACGCACCGCCGAGCAGGTTTTCATCCCCCTCACCGTGGGCGGCGGGGTGCGCGCCGCCGAGGACGTCGACCAGCTCCTCCGCGCCGGAGCGGACAAGGTCAGCGTCAATACCGCCGCGATCGCGCGTCCGGAGCTGCTCGAGGAGCTCAGCAGGCGCTTCGGCTCCCAGTGCATCGTCCTGTCCGTCGACGCCCGGACGGTGCCGGAGGGCGAGGCCCCCACACCATCGGGATGGGAGGTCACCACCCACGGTGGCCGCCGGGGCACCGGGATCGACGCCGTCGAGTGGGCCCGGCGTGGCCAGGAGCTGGGGGTGGGGGAGATCCTGCTCAACTCGATGGACGCGGACGGCACCAAGGCGGGCTTCGACCTGGACATGGTCCGTGCGGTCCGTGCGGCGGTGACGATCCCCGTGATCGCCTCCGGCGGGGCCGGCGCGGTCGAGCACTTCGCCCCCGCGGTCAAGGCCGGCGCCGACGCCGTTCTCGCGGCCAGCGTCTTCCACTTCGGCGAGATGACGATCGGCGACGTGAAGAGGGCCATGGCGGCCGAGGGGATCACGGTCCGATGAGCGATCCGGCCCTGGACCCGACCATCGCCGACCGGCTCACCCGGAACGCGGAGGGTCTGATCGCTGCCGTCGTGCAGGACGCGACCTCCGGTCGGGTCCTCATGATGGCGTGGATGGACGACGCCGCCCTCGCCGAGACGCTGGCCACGCGGCGCGGGGTGTACTACTCGCGCTCGCGCGGGACGCGGTGGGTCAAGGGGGAGACCTCCGGCCACGTGCAGCATGTGCGCAGCGTGGAGATCGACTGCGACGGCGACACCGTCCTGCTGAAGGTGGACCAGACCGGGGCCGCCTGTCACAACGGCACGGTCAGCTGCTTCGACACCGACACACTCCTCGGGGAGGACTGAGCCCGTGCCCTTCATCCAGATCAACCAGCTCGACGGGATGGACCCCGAGTCCAAGTCCCGGGTGATCGAGGCCGTCACAGCCGCCTACGCCGAGGCCGCGGGCAAGGACCCGGCCAAGGTGTGGGTGCTCGTCAACGACATGCCGCACGACTCGTTCGGGATCGGCGGCCGGGTCGTCGGATGAGTACCAGGACCACCACCTTCGAGCAGTTCCGGGCGCTCGCCTCGGGCCACCGGGTCGTCCCCGTGGTGCGCACGGTGCTCGCCGACTCCGAGACGCCGCTCTCCGCGTACGACAAGCTCGCGGCCGACCGGCCCGGGACCTTCCTGCTGGAGTCGGCCGAGCACGGCCGGTCATGGTCGCGGTGGTCGTTCATCGGCTGTGGGTCGGCCGCGGCGTTGACCGTCGACGACGCGGGTGAGGCCATGTGGTTGGGGCACGTGCCCGCGGGGGCTCCGACGGGCGGCGACCCGCTCGACGCCCTGCGCCGGACCCTGGACCTGCTGAGGACCGACCAGATCGAGGGCCTGCCGCCGCTGACGTCCGGGCTGGTGGGTTACCTCGGGTACGACATCGTGCGCCGACTCGAGCGCATCACACCGGACACCACCGATGACCTCCACATCCCCGAGCTCGTCCAGATGCTGGCCACCGACCTGGCGGCGTTCGACCACCACGAGGGCCGGATCCACCTGATCGCCAACGCGGTCAACTGGGACGGTAGCGACGACCGGGTCGAGGAGGCCTACGCCGACGCGGTGGCCAGGGTGGACTCGATGACGGCGAGGCTCGCGGCTCCCGGCGCCGGCGGGGTCAGCGTCTTCGACACACCGGATCCGCGGATGCGCCGCCGCACCGACGAGTCGACCTACCACGCGCGGGTGGCCGACATCATCGAGCAGATCTACTCCGGGGAGGCCTTCCAGGTGGTGCTCAGCCAGCGCTTCGAGGTCGACACCTCGGCCTCGCCGAGAGACGTCTACCGGATCCTGCGCACGACCAATCCGAGCCCCTACATGTATCTGATGACGGTCCCGGACGGCAGCGGGGACGACGGTTTCGGTGGCACCGCGTTCACCATCGTCGGATCGAGCCCCGAGGCCCTGGTCAAGGTGCAGGACGGGCTGGCCACGACCCATCCGATCGCCGGGACCCGGCCGCGGGGTGAGGACGACGAGCACGATGTCCTGCTGGCCAAGGACCTCGTGGAGGACGCCAAGGAGAACGCCGAGCACCTCATGTTGGTGGATCTGGGTCGCAACGACCTCGGCCGCGTCTGCGAGCCGGGTTCCGTCGTGGTGACCGAGTTCCGCCAGGTCGAGCGGTACAGCCACGTGATGCACCTGGTCTCCACCGTGACGGGCCGCCTGGCGGAGGGGCGCACGGGCATCGACGCCGTCACGGCCTGTTTCCCGGCCGGCACCCTGTCGGGCTCGCCCAAACCCCGCGCGCTGCAGATCATCGAGGATCTCGAGGACACCCGTCGCGGGGTCTACGGGGGAGTGGTCGGTTATGTCGACTTCGCCGGCAACGCCGATCAGGCGATCGCCATCAGGTCCGCGGTGCTCAAGGACGGGACCGCCTACGTCCAGGCCGGTGCCGGGATCGTCGCCGACTCGGTCGCCGCATCCGAGGACGAGGAGTGCCGCAACAAGGCGATGGCGGTCCTCCGCGCCGTCGCGGCGGCGGACACCCTGAGGCCCGCGGGCCCCACGGGAGGCGCTGAGGGTGCGGACACGCCGGGGGAGGGCCGGTGACCCAGAACGCCCGGCTCCGCATCCCCGTCGTGCTGTTGCTCCTCGGCGCCGTCTTGTTGTGGATCGCCTCCCGGATGGTGTGGGTGGACGTGGTCGCGTTCAACGACCAGTCGGGTGAGGCCCGGCGCAGCCTGACGGGTGCGCAGTGGCAGCCGGCGCTCGTCCCGTTGGCGGTGGGTGCTCTCGCCGCGGTGGCCGCGGTGGCGCTGGTCCGGGGGACGGGGGCCCGGGTGGTCGGGGCCGTCATCGCCCTCCTGGGCCTGGCCACCGGCGCGCTGCTGTTCTCGACCGTCGGCGGAGTGGACCAGGACCGGGTCCACTCCACGGTGACGGGTGAGGAGGAACTCGGCCGCACCAACGCGGGCCCGGGGACGGCCGGTGCGCAGGCGGTGCCGGAGTGGTCGGAGATCACGGAGATCTCGACCCGGTCGGCCGGTCCGGTTCTCACCGGAGCAGGAGCGCTGGCCCTCGTCGCCGCGGGAGCCGTCCCCATGATCTGGCCGACCCGGAGGGTTCAGCGGGATGATCGCTATGTGACGCCCGGGGCGCGCCGCGGTGACCCGGAGGCCGGCGAGGACACCGGGGACACCGGTCGTGACCTGTGGCAGGAACTCGACGACGGGCGCGATCCCACGGGCTGAGCATCCCCGACCGGGTCCCGATTCTCGGAACCCCGCCTGCTGCCTCTATTGTTGATCTCGATCACGCTTCCTGCCCGAACACTGCAGAGGGAGGTCACGGTGGGTACCGTGCTCGACTCGATTATCGACGGGGTCCGCGAGGACGTCGCGGCCCGCGAGGCTGTCATCGACCTCACTGCGGTCAAGAAGGCGGCCCGGTCGGCGCCGGAACCGCGTGACGCGCTCAAGGCGCTCCGGGGTGCCGGGGTCGGCGTCATCGCCGAGGTCAAGCGCGCCAGTCCCTCGAAGGGGCCGCTCGCCGAGATCCCCGACCCCGCCGTGCTGGCCCGGATGTACGAGGAGGGCGGGGCCCGCGTCATCTCCTGCCTGACCGAGGAACGCCGGTTCAACGGCAGCCTGGCGGACCTGGACGCCGTCCGCCGCGCCGTCGACATCCCGGTCCTCCGCAAGGATTTCGTGGTGGGCCCGTACCAGATCCACGAGGCCCGGGCGCACGGCGCGGACCTCGTGCTGCTCATCGTGGCCGCTCTGGAGCAGGACGCGCTGGTGTCCCTGCTGGACCGGACGGAGTCGCTCGGGATGACGGCACTGGTGGAGGTGCACACGGAGGAGGAGGCGGACCGCGCCCTCGAGGCCGGCGCCACCGTCATCGGTGTCAACGCCCGGAACCTCAAGACCCTCGAGGTCGACCGCGACGTGTTCTCCCGCATCGCTCCCGGCCTGCCGTCCGGGGTGGTCAAGATCGCCGAGTCGGGCGTCCGTGACGCGTCCGATCTCCTGGCGTACGCCAGCGTGGGCGCGGACGCGGTGCTGGTCGGCGAGGGGCTGGTGACGAAGGGCGACCCGCGCGCGGCGTGCAACGCCCTGGCCACGGCGGGTTCCCACCCGTCCTGCCCGCAGGGACCCCGCTAGGCCCCCGTCGCCCGCTTCCGGCAGACTGGGAGCCGTGAATTCTAACGAGCTGACACCGCTGCCCTCGATGGGAGACGTGCTCCGGACGACGACCGGACACGAGCCCGACCAGCGAGGCCACTGGGGCGCCTTCGGCGGGCGCTACGTCCCGGAGGCGCTCATGGCGGTCGTCGACGAGGTTGCCGACGCCTACGCCAAGGCCCGCGCGGACGACGCCTATCTGAACGAGCTCGACCGTCTCCAGCGCGACTACTCGGGTCGGCCGTCGCCGCTGTACGAGGCGGGGCGTTTCGGGGCCGAGATCGGCGCCCGTGTCTTCCTCAAGCGCGAGGACCTCAACCACACCGGATCGCACAAGATCAACAACGTCCTCGGCCAGGTGCTCCTCGCGCACCGCATGGGCAAGAAGCGGGTCATCGCCGAGACCGGGGCCGGCCAGCACGGCGTCGCCTCCGCCACGGCCTGCGCCCTGCTCGGGCTGGAGTGCAAGATCTACATGGGTGCGGTGGACGTCCGTCGTCAGGCGCTCAACGTCGCGCGGATGCGTCTGCTCGGCGCGGAGGTCGAGGCCGTGGAGGTCGGTTCCGCGACCCTCAAGGACGCGATCAACGAGGCGATGCGGGACTGGGTCTCCCGGGCGGACGACACCTACTACGCGTTCGGCACCGCCGCCGGCCCGCACCCGTTCCCCGCGATGGTCCGCGACTTCCAGCGGGTCGTGGGCACCGAGGCGCGCGCCCAGATCCTGGAGCGGATCGGGCGCCTGCCCGATGCCGCCGTGGCGTGCGTGGGCGGTGGGTCCAACGCGATCGGGTTGTTCCACCCGTTCATCGACGACGCCTCGGTCCGCCTGGTGGGCTGCGAGGCGGGCGGCGACGGCGTGGCGTCCGGTCGCACCGCCGCGACCGTGAACGCCGGGAGGCCGGGCGTCTTCCAGGGCTCGTACGCGCACCTCATGCAGGACGAGGACGGCCAGACCATCGAGTCGCACTCGATCTCGGCGGGACTGGACTACCCGGGCGTCGGGCCCGAGCACTCGTACCTGTCCGACATCGGTCGCGCCGAGTACCGGCCAGTGACCGACACCCAGGCGATGGACGCGTTCGCCCAGCTGTGCCGCACCGAGGGGATCATCCCCGCGATCGAGTCCGCCCACGCGATCGCCGGAGCGGCGCAGCTCGCCGCCGAGGGCGTCGACCTGATCCTGGTCAACGTCTCGGGTCGCGGTGACAAGGACGTCGACACCGCCGCCCGGTGGTTCGGTCTGTTGGGCGGGGGGACCCCACCCGAGGCCGGGGTGGACTCGAGCCGGGGTGCCGACGACGGCGAGGGCGACTACGCGGACGGTAGAGTCGAGGGATGAGCGTTCTGAGCGAGGTCTTCGAGCGGTGCCGTGCCGAGAACCGGGCCGCCCTCATCGGCTACTACCCGGCGGGGTACCCGACGGTCGAGGGGTCGATCGAGGCCGTGCGGACGATGGTCGCGGGCGGGTGCGACGTCATCGAGGTGGGTATCCCGTACTCGGATCCCATGATGGACGGTCCCACCATCCAGGCGGCCGCGGACGTGGCGCTGCAGGCCGGCTTCCGGATCCGGGACACCTTCGACGTGATCCGGGCCGTCGCCGAGGCCGGCGCGGTCCCGGTCGTCATGAGCTACTGGAACCCGATCCTCCAGTACGGCGTCGACCGGTTCGCGGAGGACCTCGCGGCCGCCGGCGGGACCGGGGTCATCACACCGGACCTCATCCCCGACGAGGCGGAGGACTGGATCGCCGCCACGGACGCACACGGGATCGACCGGGTGTTCCTGGTCGCGCCGTCGTCGACGCCCGAACGGCTGGCCATGACGCTGTCCCACACGAGCGGGTTCGTCTACATCCAGGCGGTCATGGGGGTGACCGGAGCGAGGGACGTGGTCTCCGACGCACCTCGCACGCTCACCGCACGGGTCCGTGAACACTCGGACCTCGCGTGCGGCGTCGGACTCGGGGTGCGCAACGGTGACCAGGCCGCGGAGATCGCCTCCTATGCGGACGGCGTCATCGTGGGGTCCGCCCTCATCACCGCGGCCACCGAGGGGGGCCAGGCCCTCGCCCGGCTGACGGCCGAACTCGCGGCGGGCGTGCGTCGGCCGGGGGCCGGCTCGTGATCCCGAGCCCGCCCCAGGGGGTCTGGGAGCTCGGGCCGTTCCCGCTGCGCGCCTACGCACTGTGGATCATCCTCGGCATCGTCGTGGCCATCTGGTGGGGTGAGAAGCGATGGGTCGCCCGTGGCGGGCGCGCGGGGGTCGTGCTCGACACCGCGCTGTGGGCCGTCCCCTTCGGTCTCGTGGGTGGTCGCCTCTACCACGTGGCCACCGACTGGTACCGCTACTTCGGGGAGGGCAGGAACCCGGTCGACGCGCTGAAGATCTGGGACGGCGGTCTGGGGATCTGGGGCGCCGTCGCGCTGGGCGCGGTCGGCGCCTACATCGGCCTGCGCCAGCAGGGCATCCGGGCGATCGGTGCGTTCGGCGACGCGGTCGCCCCGGGCATCGTCCTGGCACAGGGGATCGGGCGCCTGGGGAACTACTTCAACCAGGAGCTCTACGGTCGCGAGACGGACGTGCCCTGGGCGCTGGAGATCTACCAGCGCTACGACGAGACCTACGGGTACTCCGAGACCATCGGTCGCTCCACCGGGCAGGTGCTCGCGACCGTGCACCCCACGTTCCTCTACGAGTTGCTCTGGAACGTCCTGGTGGCCGTGGCGCTGGTGGTGATCGATCGCAGGTTCCGCCTCGGACACGGACGGCTCTTCGCCCTCTACGTGGCCCTGTACTGCTTCGGGCGGTTCTGGGTGGAGTTGCTCCGCGCGGATGCGGCGACCGAGATCCTCGGGTTGCGGATCAACACGGTCGTCTCGGTCGTCGTCATGGTGGCCGCACTGATCTACGTGTGGCGGGCACGCCGGGGCCGCGAGGACCCGTCGGACCTGCGTGCCCCCGAGGACCTGACCGGCGGGTCCCCGGAGGACGCACCCCCGTTGGCCGGTCGTTGACGTTGCGTTAACCGGTCATCCCGGTGAGGGGACTAGATTGGTACGGGTGAACCGTCGTACCAAGATCGTCTGCACCCTGGGTCCCGCCGTCGCGTCGGAGGCCGGCATCCGTGAACTCGTCGATGCCGGGATGAACGTCGCCCGGCTCAACTTCAGTCACGGAGACCATGCCGACCACGAGGCCAACTACCGCTGGGTCCGCAAGGCCTCCGACGAGTCGGGGCACGCCGTCGGTGTGCTCGCGGACCTCCAGGGCCCCAAGATCCGGCTCGGCCGCTTCCTCGAGGGCCGCCACGAGTGGGCGGAGGGCGACGAGGTCGCCATCACCGTCGCGGACGTGGAGGGCACCAAGGACCGGGTCTCCACGACCTACAAGGGGCTGGCGGCCGACGCCCGACCCGGCGACCGGCTGCTCGTGGATGACGGCAACATCGGCCTGACCGTCCAGCGGGTCGAGGGCGACGACGTCCACTGCGTGGTCACCGAGGGGGGCACGGTCTCCAACAACAAGGGCGTGTCCCTCCCGGGGATGAACGTCTCGGTTCCGGCGCTGAGCGAGAAGGACATCGCGGATCTGCGCTTCGCCCTCGCGCTGGGTGTCGACTTCATCGCCCTGTCCTTCGTCCGGTCGCCGGCGGACGTCGACCTGGTGCACGAGATCATGGACGAGGTCGGGGTGCACGTCCCGGTGATCGCCAAGCTCGAGAAGCCCGAGGCGGTCAAGAACCTCGAGTCCATCGTCCTGGCCTTCGACGCGATCATGGTGGCCCGCGGCGACCTGGGCGTCGAGCTTCCCCTGCAGGACGTTCCGCTGGTCCAGAAGCGGGCGATCCAGATCGCGCGGGAGAACGCCAAGCCGGTCATCGTGGCGACCCAGATGCTCGAGTCCATGATCACCAACTCGCGGCCCACCCGGGCGGAGGCGTCCGACGTCGCCAACGCCGTGCTCGACGGGGCCGACGCCGTGATGCTCTCGGGTGAGACCTCCGTCGGCAAGTACCCCATCGACGCGGTGCGGACCATGTCGTCCATCGCCCTCGCGGTCGAGGCCGACTCCACCGCCGCGCCGGACCTCGTCCACATCCCGAGGACCAAGCGTGGGGTCATCTCCTACTCGGCCCGCGAGATCGGGGAGCGGCTGGGCGCCAAGGCGCTCGTCGCGGTGACCTCGACCGGGGACACCGTCCGCCGGCTCGCCCGCCTGCACAGCCACCTGCCCCTCATCGCCATCACCGGCGATCCGCGCATCCGGAGCCAGTTGGCTCTCACGTGGGGAACCGAGACGTTCCTGACCGACCGGGTCCACGAGACGGCGGAGCTCGTCAAGGTGACCGACGAACTGTTGCTCCCCCTCGAGGGGTACAACGAGGACGATCTCATCGTGATCGTCGCGGGCAACGTGCCGGGAGTCGAGGGGTCGACCAACTTCATCCTCGTTCACAGGATGGGCGAGGCGGATCACTGATCACCTTCGGGTAACAACTCGGTAGCGCCGGTGAGCACCTGCTCACCGGCGCTTTCGTATCTATTCGTGCTTTTGACGTGACAGAGCCGAGATACATCTGTTACCTTTTTGGAGGCCACCGGGGAAGCCGGTCGGCCCGCCGCTTCGCCAACGCACCGAACTCCGAGGTTTCCCCTGATGTCCGACGCCACTCGAATCCACTTCACCGAGCTCGCCGATCGACTCGGTGTGGCCGGCTCCGGCGCGACCGCCGGCCGCCACCGTGCCGCCCGCTCCGCGAGCGGGATGGGCCGCATCGTCGCC
>NZ_JAALEB010000168.1:0-3014 GCF_014145165.1 Dietzia sp. Cai40
GCCCTGACCACCGTCGCGCTCGCCCGCCGCATCAGGATCCAGGACCTCGAGCGACTCCACGGGTGCGACGTGGTGAGCGACCTGGTGGCACGGGCGCTCGTCGCGGAGGCCCAGCACGACGGCGCACAGATGATCTTCGTGCAACCGCCCGTTCTGGCCTCCGCGTTGCGGGCCGGCGCGGATCACCGTCGACGCCGTGAGGCCTACGACGCCGTGCTCGCTCTTCCGGGGATCGTCCAGCCGGACCCGACCATCGTGTTGTGGGCGCTGTTCCAGGAGCCCGCCATGCATGCCGGACGCGTGGACGGCCCCGCCGTCGTGGCGGCGACCCGCGCCGCGCTCGACGGCCACGACTACCGCACCGGCGTCGAGTTGTCCGAGGCCGCTCAGCGTGCGGGCCTGGGAATGACGCCGCTGCAGCAGGCCGAGCTCGCCCTGAACGCGGGCTCGTGCCTGCGGCTGCTGGACAGGGTGCAGGAGGCGGCCGGAATGTTAGAGCGGTCGCTGGAATGTCTACGGGCAGTGGCCGGACCGCGTGGTGACGACGACGAGCCGGGTGGGCCCGACTTCACCAGAGTGCTGATCGAGAACGTGACGGCCCGGGCGGACCTCGCGCACTACCGCGACCGGGGTCCGGAGAACTCGCTGCCGTTGATCGAGGCGGCCCGCGGATTCCTGACGCCGGGCCACCCCGCTCACTCGGTGCTGGACGCGCTGACCGTGGTGCACCTGTCCTACGCGGGGCGGTACCGCGAGGCGGCCCGGGCACACGCCGAACTCGGCGCGCCACAGGTTGACGCCGCCCCTGGTCATCCCGCACCTTTGCATCCCGGACTACCGCACCCCGCGTCCCTGTCAGCCGAGTGGGAGCGGCGTCTCGAGGCGATCCACGCCCTGGCGCTGGACGCGCTCGGGCAGTCAGACGCCGCGTTGGCCGTCCTGCGGCGGCTGGCCCGCCAGTCGCGCACGGTGGACCACCACGCGTGGGCGTCGGAGGAGTACCTCGCGGCGCTGCTGTACGTGGTCCTGCACGGTTTCGGCGTCAACGCGCTGTTCGCGGAACTCGCGCCGTTCGTGGCGGTCGAGCAGGACGACTCCGTGCGCCTGGACCACGGCATGCGCCGGGTCGCCGACGCGGAGATCGCCCTGGCCGCCGGCGACCTGCCGTCGGCCGTGAGCGCCGCGTCCGATGCACTCGACACCATCGCGGTGGACGGCCCCGAGGACTTTCTCCCGCGTGCCATCTCTCTGTACGCGCTGGTCTCGGCCCTGTCCGGGCAGACCGCGATCGCGCAAGAGCAGCTGCGGCGCCTACGCGCCGTCCACGGGTATGCCAACTCGCCGGTCGGGCCGGAGATCCGCGGAGCCGAAGCGGGGGTGCTCTTCTGCCTCGGTCGGAGCGAGGAGGCGCTCGGCATCGTCCGCTCCCTCGTCGACGACGGACTGCTCGGCTCCGCTGTGCGCGCCGCCCTGGCCGGGGTGTTGATGGCCGATCCGGAGAGCTGCCGGATAGTGGCCGAGCTGGAGGTCAGTGGGGATGTGCCGGTGCTGGTGCGCGACCTGGCCGCTGCCAACCTGGCCGACAACCCCCGGCGATTGATCGATGCGGCTCAGCGAGCCCGTGGACACGGTCTGCTCATGGTGGCCGCAGCGGCCGCAGATCGCGCCCGCACCCTCGCCACCCCGGGATCGCAGCACCACACCTTGGCCGAGCGGATGCTCGCGACCACCGAGATCAGCGGGTCGCTGGCCGGCCTCACCGGACTGGGAGGTCCTGCTCGCTTGGTCCCGTCCGGGGTCACGCTGACCCGCCGCGAGTCCCAGGTCGCCGAGTTGGTGGGGCAGGGGTTGACCAACGCCGAGATCGCGGACGAACTCCACCTGTCCAAGCGGACCGTGGAGGGTCACCTCAACCGGATCTACACCAAGACCGGCACCCGACTGCGAGGGTGAACGGGCGACAGAGTCGAGGTGTGAGCATGCGTCAGTCACGGAGGAATCCGGCCACCTTCTGCGAGGCGCCCGCGGCCTACATCGTGGAGACCTATTTCGTGCTCCGGATGGTCATCGCGGCCGGTGCGCTCATCCTCCCGGCAACCCTCCTCCTGTGGGTGGCCCTCGACTCCGGCGTGTCGATGATGGGCTCACTCAGCGCCTTCTACTACTCGCCGGCCCGGAGTCTCTTCGTGGGGATACTGGTGGCGATCGGCGTCGCGCTGGTGGCCTACCGCGGTTACACCCGTGGAGAGAACGCGCTGCTCAACGGAGCCGGCGTCCTGTCCATCGTGGTGGCGCTGGTCCCGACGGGAGACTCGTCTCTGCCCGGGCTCACCGTGGCGGGTGCCGTTCACGCGGTGGCCGCGGTGGGGTTCTTCGTCCTGGCCGCGCTGTCGATCTTCTTCTACGGGCAGGAGACCCTCGGATCCCTTTCGGATCCGGACCAGCGGCGCAGGTATCGCGCGGTCTACCGGGTCCTGGCCGTACTGGTCGTGGCGTTCCCGGCCGCGGCGGTTCTCGTCGCCTGGGTGATGGGGCCGTCCGTGGCCCTGTTCGCCGGAGAGGCGGCGGCGCTGTACGCGTTTGCTGCGTTCTGGCTGGTCAAGACCTATGAGCTCTCGCAATCCCATGCCGAGTTGAGGATCGTGTGAGCCAGCCGATGCGGCCCTTCACAGACACCGCGTCGCTCGCGGCCGTCGCGCGTAGGGTCGCGACATGACGAGTCTTGTCTTTCTCCCCGGCCTCCACGGCGACGCGCAGACGTGGTACCCGACCCTGCGCGCCCTGCCGGAGAGTTGGAACACCACGGCCCTCGATCTGCCGGCCGAGCCCGACCTCGACGCGCTCGTCGACGAGACCGCCCGACAGATCGCTACCGGCAGCGTCGTCGTCGGACATTCCCTCGGCGGCGTGGTGGCCATGCACCTCGCCGAGCGGCACCCGTCCCTGCTGGCCGGCCTCGTGCTGGTCACCGCGCCCGTGGGGGCCGAGGACCCGGACGCAGCCGCGGCGCGCGC
>NZ_JAALEB010000169.1:0-11366 GCF_014145165.1 Dietzia sp. Cai40
GTCCGCGCCCTGGCCGTGCTCGCGGCCGCCCCGGCGGTCGAGGGCCTGGTGCTGTCCGAGGGCGCTCTCATCGATCTCGGGGAGCCGCTGTGGCCGGGCGCGGCGTTCACCGCGGTCGTGCTGCGGGCGCCCGAGATCCCCGACGTCGAGGTGGGCGGGGAGTCCGCCCCCGTCAGGATCTTCCGAGCGGTCCCGGTGACGCACACCGAGGCGGCCTGGGTCCGGCTCAAGGGAGCGGGGGAGCTCGAGGACGCGTGGGCCGAGGCCGGGATCGACGTGACCGATCCGGCGCGCCGCGCGGTGAATCCGGGTCTGACCCGCTGACTACAGCCAGCGGTTCCTGCGGAAGAGCAGGAACAACCCGGTGCACGCGGCGGCCATGACCCCGAGCACCAGGTAGTAGCCGTACTCGGAATGCAGTTCGGGCATGTTGGTGAAGTTCATCCCGTAGATCCCCGCGATCATCGTGGGCACGACCGCGATCGCCACCCACGCGGAGATGCGCCGCATGTCGGTGTTCTGCTGCACCCCGATCATCGCCATGGCCGCGTTGACCAACGAGGTGATCTGCTCGTCGAGGGTCGTGACCTCCGCCGCGACCTGGCTGTGGTGGTCGTGGACGTCGCGGAAGTAGTGCCGGATCTCGGCGGGGACCAGGTCGAGATGCTCGACCGCCAGGCGCCGCAGGGGCAGGGCCAGGGGAGCGATGTCGTGCTTGAGCTCGAGCAGCTCACGCTTGAGCAGGTAGATCTGCTCGATGTCGACACGGGTGCGGGGGGCGAAGACGGCGGTCTCCAGGTCGTCGATGTCCCCACTCATCCCCTCGGCCACCTCGAGATAGCTGTCCACCACCCGGTCGGCCACGGCGTGCATCACCGTCGACGGCCCCCGGAGCAGCCTCTCGGGCGCGCTCTCGAGCTCCGCGCGGATGTCGGCGAGGCCGGTGAAGTCCCCGTGACGGACGGTCACCACGAAGTCGCGGCCCAGGACCACCATGACCTCACCGGTGGAGACGATGTCGTTGGTCTCGGTGATCGACTCGTGCTCGAGGTACCTGACCGTCGACATGTTGAGGACCAGGGAGTCGTCGTAGGCCTCCAGTTTGGGCCGCTGCCGTCCGCTGGCGGCGTCCTCGGAGATCAGCTCGTGGAGACCGAACTCACTCGCCAGCGCCTCCATCTGGTGCGGGTCCGGGGCGTGGAGCCCGACCCACACGAACCCCCGCCCGGCCTGTCGTACGTGCCGGATCGCGGCCCGGTGGGTGAAGCGCCCCGGGACACGGACGCCGTCGACGTAGACACCGCAGTCGACCACCGCGCGTTCGGTGGGAACGGTCAGCCGGGTGCGTGGGGGGAAGGGGGTGGCCGTGTCGTCCCGCCGTCTTCGGATACTCGGCACCAGCGCCCCCTCACTCATCACCATGACACTATCCGGCGCCGGGCCTCGACACGATGGGCGTTAGGGTTCTGCTGGGAGACTGGCGGACAGGTGTCGCACGACCGGGTGCGGACGTGGCGAGGAAGGACGTGGTCGAGTGCGGCGGACGGGGGAGCGGGCCGGGGTACGCGGACTGGCGATCGCCGGGGTTGCGGTGGTGGCACTGACCGGATGCCAGGCGCAGTCGTCGATCGTCCCCGCCCACGAGTCCGATCCGGTCGTGGTGATCGAGACCGCGTCCTTCGGTGAGGCCGAGGTCGTCGGCCACATCTACGGCAACGCCCTGTTGAGATCGGGCTCCCGGGTCACTCTGCGTCCGCAGTCGGGAGACCAGGCCGAGGTCCTCGAGTCGGTGACGGCGGGAGACGCCACGTTCACCATCGGGTTCACCGGGGAGTTGCTCCGGGCGTTCGATCCGGGCTCCACCGTGGTCGAGGCCGACGAGGTGTACACCGCGATGATGGCCGCCCTCCCCGAGGGGGTCACCGCAGCCGACCCGGCTCCCGCCGAGGACGCCCCCGTGTACGTGGTGACCCGGCACACCTCGGAGACGCGCGGTCTGCGGACCATGTCCGACCTCGCCGGACGCTGCGGGGAGTTCACACTGGGCGCACGCCAGGAGGCGCTCGCGGACCGTGAGCTCGCCACCGCGGTGGGTGGGACGTACGACTGCGGGTTCGGGCGGAGGGTGGCGCTGGGCCCGAACCCGCGCGCGGTGTTCGACGCACTGCGCGCGGGGGAGATCGGCGTGGGGCTGGTCCAGTCGACCGACCCGGTCCTGGATCCCGACGACATGGTGCCGCTGGACGACGACGAGGACGCCATCCTGGCCCAACACGTCGTCCCGGTGTTCCGCAAGGGCTCACTCTCGGAGGACCAACTCGCCCTGGTCAACCGGATCAGCGGCGAGCTGACCACGGAGGACGTGCGGGAACTCCTGCTCGGGGTGGAGTTCGGCACCTCCACCCCGACCGATCTCGCCAACTACTGGCTGGACTCGCACGACTACTGAGCCCGGGGGTACGGGACCGGCCCCGGGCGCACGGGACAGGCCCCGGGCGACCGCCGCCGGGGGGCGCGGAGACCCGCGCCTACCCCGTGGCCGCGATCAGGAGAAGGCCTCGTCCACGAGCGCCTTCTGCTCGACCGCGTGGACCTTGCTCAGGCCGGTCGACGTGGCGGCCATGGCCCGTCGAGACACCCGCTTGAGCGGCGGGAACTCCGGGATGACCTCCGGCAGGTTGAGTGCGAGGAAGCTCCACGCGCCCTGGTTGGCCGGTTCCTCCTGCACCCACCGGACCTCGGTGAGGTTCGGGTAGTGGCTGAGCGCCTCGCGGAGACGACGGAACGGGATCGGGTGGATCTGTTCCAGCCGGACGATCGCGACGTCGTCGTGGCCTTCCTTCTCCTGCCGTGCCGCCAGCTCGTAGTAGAGCTTGCCCGAGACCAGGAGCATGGTCTTGACCTTCTCCGGGTCCTTGCCACCGTCGACGAAGGTGGGATCGTCGAGCACCGAACGGAACTTGCCCGAGGTGAAGTCGGCGAGGGCGCTGACGGCCTTCTTGTTCCGCAGCATCGACTTGGGGGTGAAGACGATCTGGGGGCGCTTGATGCCGTCGGTGGCGTGGCGACGCATGAGGTGGAAGTAGTTCGCCGGGGTCGACGGTTGCGCGACCGTCATCGACCCCTCCGCGCACAGCTGCAGGAAGCGTTCCATGCGCCCTGAGGTGTGGTCCGGGCCCATGCCCTCGTGGCCGTGCGGCAGGAGCAGGGTGACCGAGGACTTCTGACCCCACTTGGCCTCACCGGAGGAGATGTACTCGTCGATGATGGTCTGGGCACCGTTGACGAAGTCGCCGAACTGCGCCTCCCACAGGACCAGCGCCTCCGGGTCACCCACGGAGTAGCCGTACTCGAACCCGACACCGGCGTACTCGGTGAGCGCGGAGTTCCACACCTCGAACCGGCCGTCGGCCTCGTCGAGGTTCTGCAGCGGCGAGTAGGGCTCGGCAGTGGTCTTGTCGACCACCACCACGTGCCGCTGCGTGAAGGTGCCGCGCTGCGAGTCCTGGCCGGCCAGGCGAACGGTCCGGCCCTCCATGACGAGCGAACCGATCGCGAGCAGCTCGGCGAACGCCCAGTCGATGTTCCCGTTGTAGGCCATCTTCTGGCGCGCCTCGTAGACCGGCTTGACACGCGAGTGGATGTGGAAGTCCTCGGGCAGGTTGCCGAAGGCGTCGCCGATCGCGTGGATGACCGACTCGTCGACCGCGGTCACCAGACGCTTGGGCAGCGGCTGGTTCGGCAGGATCGACTCGGATGCCTTGACCGGGTGCTTCTCGAGTTCGCGGACCTCGTTGAAGACCCGCTCGAGCTGGCCCTGGAAGTCGCGCAGGGCGTTCTCGGCCTCCTTCTCGGTGATGTCACCGCGACCGACGAGATCGTCGGTGTAGGACTGGCGGACGCTCTTCTTGCCGTCGATCACCTCGTACATCCGGGGCTGCGTCATCGACGGGTCGTCGGCCTCGTTGTGGCCGCGGCGGCGGTAGCAGACGAGGTCAATCACGACGTCCTTCTTGAACTGCTGGCGGAAGTCCATCGCCAACCGCGCCACCCGCACACACGCCTCTGGGTCGTCACCGTTGACGTGGAAGATCGGGGCGCCGATCATCTTGGCGACGTCCGTGGAGTACTGGCTGGACCGACCGGCCTCGGGGGCGGTGGTGAATCCGATCTGGTTGTTGACGACGATGTGGATCGTCCCGCCGGTGCGGTACCCGTCGATCTGGGACAGGTTGAGCGTCTCCGCCACCACCCCCTGGCCGGCGAAGGCCGCGTCACCGTGGAGCATGAGTGGGACGACCGGGTACTCGGCACGCCACTCCGGGTCCTCGATGAGGTCCTGCTTGGCCCGCACGATCCCCTCCAGGACGGGGTCGACGGCCTCGAGGTGCGACGGATTGGCGGTGAGCGAGACCTTGATCTCGTTCTCCCCGAACATCTGGTACTGGATGCCCTCGGCGCCGAGGTGGTACTTGACGTCACCCGAGCCGTGGGCGGCCGAGGGGTCCATGTTGCCCTCGAACTCGGTGAAGATCTGCCGGTAGGGCTTGCCCACGATGTTGGCCAGGACGTTCAGGCGGCCGCGGTGCGGCATGCCGATCACGACCTCGTCGAGCGCGAACTCGGCGGCCTCGTCGATGACCGCATCCATCATCGGGATGACCGATTCGGCGCCCTCCAGGGAGAAGCGCTTCTGTCCGACGTACTTGGTCTGCAGGAAGGTCTCGAACGCCTCCGCCGCGTTGACCTTGGACAGGATGTACTTCTGCTCGGCGACCGTCGGCTTGTCGTCGACACCCTCGAGTCGTTCCTGGATCCACTGGCGTTGTTCGTTCTCGAGGATGTGGGTGTACTCGATACCGATCTTGCGGCAGTACGCCGCGCGCAGCGCAGACAGGACGTCGCGCAGGCGCATCTTGTCCTTGCCGACGAACCCACCCACGGAGAACTTGCGGTCCAGGTCCCAGAGCGTCAACTCGTGGGAGTTGACGTCGAGGTCCGGGTGGAAGGTGCGGCGACGCTTGGCGTGCCGCCCGTCCAGGGGGTCGATATCGGCCATGAGGTGGCCGCGGTCGCGGTAGGCCGCGATCAGCTCGAGGACCCGGGCGTCCTTGTCCACGCGCGGGTCGGTGATGTCCTGACGCCACCGGACGGGCTCGTAGGGGATGCCGAGGACGTCGAAGATCTCGTCGTAGAACTCGTCGGCGAGCAGGAGACGGTGGATCTCGCGGAGGAACTCCCCGGATTCCGCACCCTGGATGATCCGGTGGTCGTAGGTCGAGGTGAGGGTGGTGATCTTGCCGATGGCGTTGTTGGCCAGCTGCTCGTCGCTGGCACCCTGGAACTCGGCCGGGTACTCCATCGCACCGACACCGAGGATCGTGCCCTGCCCCACGGTCAGTCGCGGCACAGAGTGGACGGTGCCGATCCCGCCGGGGTTCGTCAGCGAGATGGTGACCCCCGAGAAGTCCTCCATCGTCAGCTTGCCGATGCGGGCGCGGGAGACGATGTCCTCGTAGGCGTCGAGGAAGCCGCGGAAGGTCAGTTCCTCGCAGTTCCTGATGGCGGCCACGACCAGGGTGCGCCCCGCCTTGGTCTTCATGTCGATCGCCAGGCCGAGGTTGATCCCGTTCGGGGTCACGACGTTGGGCTTGCCGTCGACTTCCTCGAAGTGGTTGTTCATGTTCGGGTAGGACTTGATCGCCTGCACCATCGCGTACCCGATGAGGTGGGTGAAGGAGATCTTGCCGCCGTGCGTCCGCTTGAGGTGGTTGTTGATGACGACGCGGTTGTCGATCATGAGCTTGGCCGGAATCGCACGGACCGAGGTGGCCGTGGGCAACGTCAGCGACGCGTTCATGTTCTTGACGATCGCGTTGGCCGGGCCGCGCAGGACCTTGTTCTCTGCTTCCTCGGGCGGCGTGTACTCGGGCCGGGTGGTCCGCTTGGCGGCGGGTGCCTCCGACGTGCCACGCGAGCTCGGCGTCCGCGCGGGGGCCGGCACACCCCGCCCGCGTGCCTTGCTCTTCGGGGAGCTCTCGGCGGTGGGCTTGGCGGCCACGTCTTCGGCTGACGACTCGGGAGACATGTCCGCGACGGTCAGCTCCGAGGTCTTCTGGGTGTTCGCGTCGGGGGTGGCGTTGTCGCCCCCGGACTTCTCGGAGGAGACCTTCTTGCCGCTCTTGCCGGCACTCTTCTTCTCTCCACCGGTCTTGCCACCACTGGTTTTCCCACCAGTCCGTGCGTCACCCCCGTCCGCAGCCGGACCGGCACCGGACGAGCCGTTCGACGCACTCCGACCGCTCACGGCCGCGGCCCCGGGGTTCGCGTCGAAGAACTCGTGCCAGGACTTATCCACGGAGGACGGGTCCTTGGAGAACCGCTCGTACATCTCGTCGACGAGCCACTGGTTCTGTCCGAACTGTGAGACGGTGTTGCTCACGATGTTGTGGTGCCTTCCTGATCTGTGGTGGGTTTCACACGCAATGAACCCAGGCTAGACCTTCTGCGCGTTCTCGGCCTTCCGATCTCACCTGACAGGGGGATGCGGTGCACTCGACGCACGGGGGTCAGGTCGAGGGCCAGCTGTCCGGAGGGGTCCCGAAGGTGGTCGCCGCCGCCTTCACGACGGTCCGACCCAGCCGTCGGTTCCCCCAGCCTCCCACCGCCGCGCCGATGCCCGCGGGGGCGAGCTTGCCCATGGCGAGGGTCGCCCGCTTCACCGCGAACTTCCGGGCGAACCGGGACACCATCCGACGATTGACCTCCTTCAGACCCGGGAGCCCCAGCGACCTTCCGGCGAGCGACCCGCCGGCGGAGGCCCCGCCGCTCGTGCTGACCGCGTTGGCCAGGATCGCGGTGCCCGACGCCCCGAGCATGACGGTCATCACGAGCAGCTCCTCGTGCTCGCCGACCCTCACGTCCACGCCGTGGACCTCCGCGACGGCCAGGGTGTAGAACGCGGCGGCCTCGATGAACACCAGCGACTCGGCGCCGATCGCGCCGAACGCGACGATGGTGCCGACCCCGGGGACGGCCGCCGTGGCGCCCACGGCCGCGGTGACGGCGCTCAGGAAGCGGGAGTCGAGCCGGTCGCGGATGCGCGCGGGACTCTCATCCGGATGGTTCTCGCGGAGCTTGCGGACGTAGGCGCGCGCGGCCCCGGCCTGGCTCCGTATCGCCTTCCGGAGGGCCCCTGTGGCGATTCCGGCGAGTGGACCGGAGACGTCGGTGTCGGCGGGGACGCGTTCTGGCACGGGATCTCCTCGAGGGTGTTCACGACAGGGTCGGCTGCCCTTGTCCGTCACTCCACGGTACGGAGGATCACGTGGTCCCGCCTCCTACGGGAGGACCTGTTCGGTGTACTGGTTCGCGAAGACCCGGTCCGGGTCCAGTCGGTCCCGCACGGCGACGAAATCGTCGAAGTGTCGGATGGTGTCGGACAGGTCGGCGGCGGTCCGGGTGTGCATCTTCCCCCAGTGGGGTCGACCGTCCGCGGCGAGGAAGATCTCCTCGGCCGATCGGAAGAGCTCGGTGTGGTCCATCAGGTGGAACTGGTGGACCGCGATGTAGCAGACGTCCCGCTGGTGGGCGGTCGACATCCACACGTCGTCCGCGGCGGCGAACCGCACCTCGACGGGGAACGGCGTGACGATGCCGGAGCGGTCGATCATGTCCCGGAGGTCCCTCACCACGGCCGCGGCCGCGGCCACCGGCACCGCGTACTCCATCTCGCGGAAGCGGACCCGTCGTGAGGAGGCGAAGACCCGGTAGCTGCGATCGGTGTACGCGCGGGCCGACATCGCCCGGGCCGCGAGGCGGTTGATCCGGGGTGTCAGCGAGGGCCGACGGGCGGCCGTCCGGCACAACGCACCGAACGCCTCGTTGGCCAGGAACTCCTCGCCCACGAGCTCGCGGAACCTGCCCAGGGGCTGCAGCTCGGTGTCGCCCGGAAGCCGGGTGTGGCGTTTGACGGTCACGGCGTCGGTGTGGGGGAACCAGAAGAACTCCGCGTGGTCGGCCGAGCCCGCGAAGCCCTCGAGATCGGCGAGCGCGGCGGTCAGGGTCCACGGGTGTTCCTCGGCGCTCAGCGCGAACGCCGGCACGCAGTGGATCGTCATCTTGGTGATGATCCCGATCGCACCGATCCCGAGTCGCGCCGCCTCGAACACCTCAGGATTCGTCTCGCGGGAACAGTTCAGGACGGAACCGTCGGCGGCGACGAGCTGCAGACCGACGACGGTGGCCGGCAGGCCGACAGCGTGCCGACCCGTGCCGTGGGTCCCCGTCGACACCGCGCCGGCGAGCGACTGTTCCGCGAAATCCCCGAGATTCGGTTGCGCGAGTCCCAGGTCCCACAGAAGGGGGCCGAGCCGGTGCAGTCGCGTGCCCGCCCAGACGGTCACGTCAGCCCCGTCGACGTGCCCGTCGGGGGCGCGGGTCGGGACGATCGACTCGATCCCCGTCAGGTCGTCGAGTGAGACCAGGACCCCGTCCGTCGCCGCGGCCGGGGTGAAGGAATGTCCGGCGCCCACGCACTTGACCCGGGTGCCCCGGTCGGCGGCGGTGCGCACGATGTCCGTGACCTCCGCGACGGTCGTGGGGTCGGACCGGCCGGACGGCGAGGCGATGACGTTTCCGGCCCAGTTCTGCCACGGTGTGGTCGAGGTCGTCATGGCTGCCGAGATTACCCCCCGCTTCACCGTCGAAGGGGGGCAACCTGGACGACAGACCTGACCGCGGGGCGGTGCCCTGTGCGATCCGGGGACGAAGTGTGCCCGCCGCAGGGTCGTCGTCGTACCATGGACGGGTGACCAGACGCCTCCCATCCGATCAGCGCAGAGCGCAGCTCCTCCGGGCCGCCCTGGAGATCGCCGAACATGACGGGTTGGGCGCGGTGACCGTCCGTGGCGTCGCGGAGCGGGCCGGCGTCTCCCTCGGTGTCGTCCACTACTGCTACACGGATAAGGAAGAGCTCCTCCGTGAGGTGATCGGTGCGGTCAACTCGGAGGTGCACCAGGCGGCACGGGCGTTCATCAACGTCGACTTCGACTCCGGCGCCATGGGCAGGGAGGGGCTGCGACGGAGGTTGTACGAGGCCATCGACCTGATCTGGGCCGTCATCTCCGCTTCTCCCGACCGGCAGCTCCTCACCTACGAGATCGTCTCCTACTCGCTGCGCACGTACGGGACACCCGAGATCGGCCT
The DNA here is from genome assembly GCF_014145165.1 of Dietzia sp. Cai40. Classification (NCBI taxonomy): domain Bacteria; kingdom Bacillati; phylum Actinomycetota; class Actinomycetes; order Mycobacteriales; family Dietziaceae; genus Dietzia; species Dietzia sp. Cai40. Next base: position 9,208 of record NZ_JAALEB010000169.1, read on the forward strand.
GGCCCGCCACCAGCAGGAGTCCAACGAGGAGATCATCCGCTCGGTGCTCGGGCGGACCGCCCAGTCCGCGGGTATGCGCTGGGGTATGGGCCTCGACGACATGGTCCGTGTCGTGGAGGCCACGGTCGCGGGCATCGGTCTGCGCTGGCAGATCTGCCGGGACGACGACGAGGCGATCGCCCTTCTCCACCGGGCGGTCGACCTCGTGGTGGCGGACGCGCATCCGCTCGACGGTGAGTAGGCCGGTGTCCGGACCCGGCACCGACGCCGTGGACGCCGTGGACACGGCCACCGCCGGACTGGACGCGCCGCTCGCCGCGCTGCACCTGCCCACCCTGCGGGCGAACCTGGCCGACCTGCGGCGACGAGCAGGCGGGACGCGGATCCGGATCGCCAGCAAGTCCGTCAGGTCGCGCGGGGTGCTCGAGGAGGTCCTCGGTCCGGGGCTCCGGGGTGACGACTCGGTACGCGGCATCATGGCCTATTCGCTCACCGAGGCCCTGTGGCTCGTGGACGCGGGGTGCGACGACGTCCTGCTCGGGTACCCCACGGTCGACCGCGCGGCGCTCGCGCGACTGGGGGCGGATCCGGCCGCGCTCGACGCGGTGACCCTGATGGTCGACGACGAACGCCAGCTGGAGATCGCCCGCGAGTCGGGTGCCGGTGGGGCGAGGGTGTGCGTCGACGTGGACGCCTCGCTCCGGTTCGGACCCCTCCACCTGGGCGTCAGGCGGTCCCCGCTCCGGGGCCCCGCCGACGTCGAGCCGCTGGTCCGTCGAGCCGTGGCCTCGGGCTTCCGGGTGGTCGGTGTGATGTTCTACGAGGCGCAGGTCGCCGGCGTCCCCGACGACGTCAGGGGTATCGGCGTGGTCAAGGCGCTGTCGATGCGCCGTCTGCTCGGGATCCGGGGGGCCGTCGCCGGAGTGGTCGCCGACGTCACCGGGGAGCGACCCGAGATCGTCAACTCGGGTGGCTCCGGTTCGATCGCCGAGAGCGCCGCGGATCCCGCCGTCACCGAGGTGACCGCCGGGTCGGGTCTCTTCGTCCCCGGGTTGTTCGACCGCTACCGCTCGTTCACACCGCGACCCTCGCTGTTCTTCGCCCTGCCGGCGGTCCGGACCCCGGCCCCCGGCCTCACGACCTTCCTCTACGGGGGGTACGTGGCCTCCGGGGTGCCGGGGCCGGATCGGCTGCCCGTCCCCGCCCGCCCCACGGGGTTGCGGTACCTGGGCAGGGAGGGCGCCGGAGAGGTGCAGACCCCCGTGCGAGGGGAGGTGGCGATAGGCGACCGCGCCTGGTGGCGCCACGCGAAGGCGGGAGAGGTCTGCGAGCGGTTCGACACGCTCCACGTGGTGGACGAGACTGCACAGGGACCAGCGGTGGTGGATCGCTGGCCCACCTACCGTGGGGAAGGGATGTGCTTCGGATGACGGACACCGTGCCGATGACCGACGAGATGCGGGAACTCCTGCACTCCGAGGCCGTCTCGATCACAGCTGACCTGGTGTCCATCGACTCGACCAACACCGGCGACCCCGCCACGACCGGCGACGGTGAGACCCGCGTGTGCCGACGTATCGCGGAGTACCTGGACGAGGTGGGGATCCCGAGCGAGTTGGTGGAGTCCGTGCCCGGTCGCGGAAGTCTGTTCGCCCGTGTCGACGGGTCGGACCCGGCCGCCGGCGGACTGGTCGTGCACGGGCACGTCGACGTGGTCCCCGCGGTCGCAGAGGACTGGTCGGTCCCGCCGTTCGCGGGTGAGATCCACGACGGCTGGCTCTACGGCCGTGGAACCGTGGACATGAAGAACATGATCGGCATGATGCTCGCCGTCGTGCGCCACTACCGCCGTGAGGGCATCGTCCCGCGCAGACCCCTGTTGCTCGCCTTCTTCGCCGACGAGGAAGCCGCCGGGACGATGGGGGCGCGGTGGGTGGTGCGGGAACGTCCCGACATCTTCGACGGCATGACCCACGCACTCAGCGAGGTCGGGGGGTGGTCCGTACCGGTGGCGGGTCGGCGGCTCTACCCGATCGCGGTCGCGGAGAAGGGCGTCGCCTGGGCGCGGGTGAGCGCGAAGGGGGCCGCGGCCCACGCGTCCCGCCCGACCTCGGACAACGCGGTCGCGGCGATCGCGGGTGCCGTCCACCGGGTCGCGA
>NZ_JAALEB010000016.1:0-7632 GCF_014145165.1 Dietzia sp. Cai40
CGCGGACCGGCCGGGCGCCGGACGCGCGGACCGGCCGGGCGCCGGACGCACCGTGGCGAACAGAGAACCCGGTCACGTCCGCTTGCCGCCGCACGCCTGCGCGGTCTACAGTTCTCGGTCATGCGGAAGATTCTCGTAGTAACCGGACGTAACGGGGCCTGAAGACCGGCACCCCCGTTGCGTGGTTGCTCGATCTCCGTCGGTCCCCGCACCGACGTCTGAGACGAGAACACCATGTACGCCACCACCTCCTCCCCCACCGGGACGACCTCCTGCCCGTTCGCGGAGCGGTTCGGTCGCCGGTTGCCGAGCGGCTTCGCCGACGAGGCGGCCGCACTGGACTGGCGCACGCTCGTCGACACCTACGCGCCGTCGACCGACCACTTCCACCTGGCCGACCTCACGCGCCGTCCGCTGGGCCGCGGGATCACGGCGTACGAGGCGATCCTGGCCACCCGTGATCCTGCAGCCCCGGGTGAGTTCACCGCCCACCGCCTGACCACCGAGTCCTGCGGGGACCTCACCGCCATGTCCGAGATGCTGGGCAGGATCGGGGCCCGCGTGGAGATCGAGCGGTTCCACCAGTACGAGGGAGACGCGTTCGACCGGACCGAGTCCTGGTGCACGATCCTGCAGGCCACCTGCGGGCGGCGCGCGACGTGGGCCATGGGTTTCGGGCAGTCCCCGGGCGAGGCCTCGATCGCCGCGCTGCTGAATGCGGCGACCCTCCTCCACCTGCGCTGAGAGAGGGCCTGTCGGTCACTTTCTGTAAAGTGATCGGCGAACCCCGACCCTGGTCGACCACCGACACCCCGCCCTCTTCCGGCGGGGGCGTCCGCGCGTCGTTCTCCGGTCCACACGACGAGAGGAGCCGCCGGTGATCGCGATCCTCTCGGCCCACGCCGTGGCCGCCCTGCTCGCGGTCCCGCTGGTCCTGAGGTTCGGTCGCCGAGCGTTCCTGGCACTGGCCCTGGTGCCGGCGGCGGGAGCGGTGTGGGTGGCCGCCAACCTGGGCCGCGTCCCCACCGAGTCCGTCCAGTGGGCACCCGGCATCCACCTCGCGCTCGATCTGCGGATGGATGCGTTGTCGGCGCTGTTGGCGCTCATCGCCCTGGGCGTGGGCGCCCTGGTCCTGGTCTACTGCACCTGGTACTTCAAGGACGACGAACCCCGCCTGCACCTGTTCGCCGCCGAGCTCGTGGCCTTCGCCGGGGTCATGTTCGGCCTGGTGGTGGCCGACAACATGATCCTCCTCTACATCTTCTGGGAGATCACCTCCGTCCTGAGCTTCCTGTTGGTCGGCCACTACGCGGCGCGGGCCTCCGCCCGCCGCGCGGCCACCCTGGCCCTGCTCGTCACCACCCTCGGCGGTCTGGCGATGCTCGTCGGGTTGATCATCCTGGGCCAGGCCACCGGGTCCTACCTGATCAGCGACGTCGTCGCGTCGCCACCGTCGGGTCCGCTCATCCACTGGGCGCTGGTCCTGGTGATCATCGGTGCGGGGAGCAAGTCCGCGATCGCCCCGCTGCACTTCTGGCTGCCGGGCGCCATGTCGGCCCCCACGCCGGTGAGCGCCTACCTGCACTCCGCCGCGATGGTCAAGGCCGGAGTCTTCCTCGTCGCGGCCATGACCCCCGGTCTGTCCGGTTCGTCCACCTGGCAGCTCCCGCTCATCGTGCTGGGTCTGGTCTCGCTCCTCATGGCCGGGTGGCGCGCGCTGCGCGAGACGGATCTCAAGCTCGTGCTCGCGTTCGGTACCGTGAGCCAGCTGGGGTTCCTTCTCGTCCTGGTGGGCATCGGGTCGCGAGACACCATGCTCGCCGGCCTGACGATGCTGCTCGCTCACTCCCTGTTCAAGTCGGCGTTGTTCATGTCCGTCGGCGTGATCGACAAGACCACCGGCACCCGGGAGATCCGCGACCTGTCGGGCCTCGGGCGGAAGCGACCCGCGCTCGCACTCGTCTTCACCCTCGCCGCCGCCTCGATGGCGGGCCTGCCCCCCTTCCTCGGGTTCGTCGGGAAGGAGGCCGCGTTCGCCACGGTCCTGTCCGAGGAGCGACTGCACGGGATGCCGTCGCTGGTCGTCACCGCGGGGCTCGTGGCGGGGTCCGTCCTCACCTTCTCCTACACCGCACGCCTGGTCATGGGCGCCTTCCGGTCCAAGCGGTCCTTCCCCGACGGCATCAGCCCCGCCGTCGCCGCCTCCCGTCCGGCGGGCCCGCTGTTCCTGTCCGTTCCCGCCGCCCTGGCCGTCTCCGGACTGGTGCTGGGGCTGTGGAACGCGCCCGTCGAGAACCTCATCGCCCGGTACGTCGACGTGGCGTTCCCGCCCGGCAGTCCGTGGCGCGGACCCGAGGGTTACCACCTGGGCCTGTGGCACGGGATCGGCGTCCCGCTCGCCCTCACCCTGGTGGTCTACGTGCTGGGCACCCTGCTCTACGTGGCGCAGCGGACCGTCGAGAGGATGCAGTTCGAGTCGCCGGCCCTCGGCAACGCCGACCGCATCTACGACGCGGTGCTCAGGTTCTTCGACACCCTCTCGCTGCGCCTGACGGCGAGCATCCAGCGAGGCTCCCTACCGCTCACCCTCGGGATCATCCTGGTGACCCTCGTGGTGTTCCCGTTCGTCTCACTCCTCGCCGGCACCCGCGAGGGCCTGCGCATGGAGCTGTCGGCCAACCCGGTCGTGCTGATCGTCATGATCCCCATGGCGCTCGCCGCGGTGGCCGCCGCGGTGCTGCGCAACCGCCTCGCCGCGGTGATCTGCATGTCCGTTACCGGGTACGGGCTCGCCGTGATCTTCGCCTTCCACGGCGCCCCGGACCTCGCGCTCACCCAGGCGCTGGTCGAGACGCTCCTGATGGTCGCGTTCGTGCTGGTGCTGCGCACCATGCCCGCCGAGGTGCCGCTCTCCAACGGGTTCCGCCGGCTCCGGGCCTGGCTCGGGATCGGCGTCGGGCTGCTCGTGGTGGTGACCGGCGCCTACGCGATCAACGCCCGCCAGCACCCGGCCGTCTCGCTCGTCTTCCCCGACATCGCCTACCAGATCGGCAACGGCGCCAACGCCGTCAACGTCACCCTGGTCGACATCCGCGCGTGGGACACCCTCGGCGAGATCACCGTCCTGCTGGTCGCCGCCACCGGGGTGGCCAGCCTCGTGTTCCGCAACCGTCGCTACGGCTCCGGCCCGCGCCTGGCCGACGTCGACAAGACCCGCTCGGGTCGGCGCGGCGTCGAGGCGGCCCGGATCGTCATCGAGGCGCCGGGGGCGACCCCCGGACGGTGGCTCGTCGGCGCCACCGTCCGCGACCCCCGCGCACGGTCGCTGGTCCTCGAGGTCACCACGCGTCTCGTGTTCCCCACGATGATGATCCTCAGCCTCTTCTTCTTCTTCGCCGGCCACAACAACCCCGGCGGCGGGTTCGCGGGCGGCCTGGTCGCCGGTCTGGCGCTGGTCCTGCGCTACCTCGCGGGCGGGCGCTACGAGCTCGGTGAAGCCATCCCGATCGACGCGGGCCGGATCCTCGGCCTCGGCCTTCTCCTGGCCGCCGGCACAGCCACCGCCTCGATGTTCTTCGGCGCCCCCGCCCTCTCGAGCGCCACGTTCGAGGCCACGCTCCCGGTGTTCGGCGAGGTCAAGTTCGTCACGGCCCTGCTCTTCGACGCCGGCGTCTACCTCATCGTCGTCGGTCTGGTCCTGGACGTCCTCCGCAGCCTGGGCGCCCGACTCGATCTGGACGCCGAGGATCTCGAGGAGCTCCGCGCCATCTACGTGGACGCCACCGAGTCGCCGTCCACGGCCGCGCTGCGCAGCGTCCCCGGCGTTGACGCCGACGGCGCACGCTCCGACCTGGCCGCCCACCGCGCCGCCCGCCGCGAGGCCGCCGAGAACCAGGGCGCCCCGTCAGGAGGCAGGTCATGACTGCCGACTTCGGGCTGCTGCTGCTCGCCGGGCTCCTCTGTGCCGTCGGGGTCTACCTGCTGTTGGAGCGGGCGATCATCAAGATCCTGCTGGGGATCATGATCTTCTCCAACGGGATCAACCTGCTCCTGCTGGCCGCGGGGGGACCGCCCGGCAGCCCGCCCATCATGGGGCGTGGCCGGAGCCCCGACGCCGCCGACTCGGATCCGCTGTCCCACGGGATGATCCTCACCGCGATCGTCATCACCGCCGGCGTCGGGGCCTTCATCCTGGCGTTGGCCTACCGCTCCTACCAGTTCACCACCGCCGACGAGGTCGCCGACGACGCCGAGGACACCAAGATCGCCAAGCGCTCGCCCACCGACGCCTGGTCGGCACCCGACCGGGACCTGTCCGACGACCACACCACCGGTCAACCCACCGAGCTGGGAGACCACGTCGACTACGACGACGAGGACCTGGAGGAGGCCGAGGCGGAAGCCGAAGCGGAGGCCCGCGCCCGCGCCGCGGCCGCCTCGCGCGACCGCAGGCGGACGAGGCGCGACGACGGAAACCCGGACGACGGAAAGGAGGGTGGCCGGTGATCTCCCCCGAACTGTTCGGCTACCTCATCCCGTCCGTCGTCCTGATCCCCCTGCTCGCCGCGGCGTTGTGCCTGGTGGTCTCCCGCCGTCCCCGGGTCCAGAACATCATCACCATCGTCACCCTCACCGGGGTGCTGGTCATCGCCGGCATCCTGCTGGTGCTCACCGACCAACACGGCGTGCACACCGTGCAGGTGGGCGGTTGGGACGCACCCGTCGGGATCACGCTGGTGGCGGACCGGCTCAGCGCCCTCATGCTCTGCGTGTCGGCCATCGTGCTGCTGACGGTGATCATCTACGCCGTGGGGCAGGGCGTCCGCGACGGGGACGGCGACCAACCGACCTCGATCTTCCTCCCCACCTACCTGGCGCTCGCGGCGGGACTGAACGCGGCGTTCATCGCCGGCGACCTGTTCAACCTGTTCGTCGGGTTCGAGATGCTGCTGGCCGCGTCCTACGTCCTGCTCACCCTCGGCGCCAGCCAGGAACGAGTCCGCGCGGGGGTCTCCTACACCGTCGTGTCGATGGTGTCGTCGATGGTGTTCCTGCTGGGCATCGCGCTGACCTACTCGGCCGCGGGCACGCTCAACCTGGCCCAGCTGTCCGTCCGGATGGCCGAGGTCCCGGAGGGGCTGCGGAACACGATCTTCGCCGTCTTCCTGGTGGCGTTCGGCATCAAGGCCGCCGTGTTCCCCCTCTCGACCTGGCTTCCCGACTCCTACCCCACCGCGCCCGCCCCCGTCACGGCGGTGTTCGCGGGCCTGCTGACCAAGGTCGGCGTCTACGCGATCATCCGCTTCCACACCCTCGTGTTCCCCGGCGGGTCCATGGACGGCGTCCTGCTGGTGGCGGGTCTGCTGACGATGGTCATCGGCATCCTCGGCGCGATCGCACAGTCGGACATCAAACGAATACTGTCGTTCACCCTCGTCAGCCACATCGGGTACATGATCTTCGGCATCGCCCTGTCGACCGGGTACGGGTTGAGCGCGGCGATCTACTACGTCGGCCACCACATCATCGTCCAGACCACCCTGTTCCTGGTGGTCGGACTGATCGAACGGCAGGCCGGGTCGTCCTCCCTCCGCCGTCTGGGTTCGCTCGCCGTGGCCAGCCCCGTCCTCGCCGTCGTCTTCCTCATCCCGGCCCTCAACCTCGGCGGCATCCCGCCGTTCTCCGGCTTCATCGGCAAGCTGGCGGTGGTCCAGGCCGGCGCGGAGGTCGGCGGTCCGCTCATGTGGGTGCTCATCGCCGGGGCCATGGTCACCAGCCTGCTGACGCTCTACGTGGTGGTCCGCGTGTGGTCCAAGGCGTTCTGGCGCCCCCGCGCGGACGCTCCCGAGGGAGCGGTCGCCCTGGCCAAGCCGCTGGCCCTGCTGCCGTCGGACGAGTACGTGGAGTTCGACGAGCGCGAGGAGGTGGGCCGGATGCCACTGAGCATGCTCGCCCCCACCATGGCCCTCATCGTGGTCTCCTTGTTGATGACCGTCTTCGCCGGCCCACTGCTCGGGGTCACCGACCGTGCTGCCGAGAGCCTCATGGAGCGGCATGACTACCTGGACACCATCCCCATCGATTCCACGCCCGAACGCTACGTCGACTCCGTGACGGGGGTGCGCTGACATGGCCCGCAGGTTCAAGGTCCGTCTCGACCCCCGGGTCGTCGGGTCCCGCGTGTTCATGATGCTGTGGCTGACGGTCGCCTGGGTCATGCTGTGGGGGCCGGTCGAGGTCGGCACGATCGTCGCCGGGGTGCTCGTCGCGATCGTGGTGATGGTGCTGCTCCCGCTGCCCCGAGTCCCCGTGGAGGGCCTGCTCAGGCCCGTGTCCACGGCATGGCTGGTGGTCGTGGTGGCCTACTACCTCGTCCGCTCGTCCATCACCGTGGCGTGGCTGTCCGTGCGCCCGCAGGCTCCGCCCCGGTCCGCCGTGCTCAGGGCACCGATGCAGCTCAAGTCGGACTTCACCCTCGCCCTGGCCGTCAACACCCTGAACCTCATGCCCGGCGGCATCGTCGTGCGCGTCGACCCGGTCGCGCGGTACGTGTACGTCCACGTCCTGGACGCCGGGAGTCCCGAGGCGGTCGAGAGGTTCCGTCGCCAGACCGCCCACGTGGAACAGTTATACGTGCGCGCGTTCGAACGTCCCGAGGACTGGCGACCCAGCCCGCAGCACTATTGCGCCCCCGCAGAGGAATACGGGACCAGCGGCCCCGAGCGCGTTGACGACCGCGACCGCCCACCCGAGCCCGTACGAGACAGCGAGGAGCACCGATGAGCCTGTCACTGCTGCTGTGGAGCGCGGCCGTGGTCGCCCTGACGCTCGCACTGTTCACCACGATGATCCGGCTGATCGGTGGACCCAACACCCTCGACCGGCTGATCTCCCTGGACATGCTCGCCGCCATCGCGCAGTGCGGGGTCGGCGTGTACATCGCCTGGAGCAAGGACACCACCGCCGCGGCCGCCCTCGTGGCGTTGGCGCTGGTCGCCTTCCTCGGATCGGTGTCCGTGGCCCGGTTCCGGGTCAGCGACTCCACCGGCGTCCACAAGGAGGCCCTCACATGACCGACGACCCCCGGGAGATCGTCTCCGCGCTGTTCGTCCTCGCCGGTGCGCTGCTCACCCTCGCCAGCGCCATCGGGCTGGTGCGCTTCCGCGACACCCTGAGCCGGATGCACCCGGCCGCCAAGCCACAGGTGCTGGGCCTGGTGCTCGTACTGTTCGGCGCCAGCGTCCGGATCTTCCCGCACATCGACCTGGGAATGCTCCTGCTGGCCGGGATCGTGGCCGTGTGCACCGCCCCCGTGATCGCCAACCGCGTGGGCAACCTGGCGTATCACGAGAGCGTCGAGGACGGCACCATCACCCACGAGGCCCCGGTCCTGGAGAAGTTCCAGGCGAGCGAGGCCAACCGCAAGAACACGCCCTGACCGGAGCCCGCCAGGCCGACTCCCGCCATCCGCTCCGGCGCCTGCACACCGGGACCGGGACACAGCCGATCAGGGGCACAGCTGATCAGGGGCTCAGCCGATCAGGGGCACAGCCGCTCCGGGCCGGGCGCCGACGACTCGAGCCCCGCTCCCCTTCGCGGGGGCGGGGCTCGTTCGGTGACTCGGGGTCGGTG
>NZ_JAALEB010000170.1:0-3179 GCF_014145165.1 Dietzia sp. Cai40
CCGGCGCGACGGTCGTCCTGGCCGCCCGCCGACGGGAGCGCCTCGACGCACTCGCCGAGGAGCTCCGCGCGGCCGGCGGTACGGCGTCGACGGTGGCCTGTGACGTCGCGGACCCCGAGGCGTGTGCGGCCATGGTCCGCTCTGCCATGGACTCCCACGGGCGGATCGACATCCTGGTCAACAACGCCGGCATCGGCACCGCGGTGCCCGCGCTCAAGGAGACCCCGGAGCAGTTCCGGGGCGTGGTGGACGTCAACCTCCACGGCGCCTACTGGGCGGCCAAGGAGTGCGCGGCCGTCATGGAGCCCGGCTCGAGCATCGTCAACGTGGCCAGCGTGCTCGGCCTGACCGCAGGATTCGCCCCGCAGGCCGCCTACTCCGCCTCCAAGGCGGCCGTACTGGGACTGACCCGGGACCTGGCGGCCCAGTGGGGGAGCCGGCGGGGGATCCGCGTCAACGCCCTCGCCCCCGGGTACTTCGCCTCGGAGATGACCGACGAGATCCCCGAGACGATGCTCGCCGACATCACCGGACGCACGATCTTCGGTCGGCTCGGTCTGCAACCGGAGCTCGACTCCGCCCTTCTCTTCCTCGCCTCCGACGCCTCGTCGTTCATCACCGGGTCGACCCTCACCGTCGACGGCGGCATGACCCTTCACTAGTCCTCGACCTCACCAGTTCTCGACCCAGGAGACATCACGATGGAATTCGCGCACAGTCAGCGCAGCGTCGAGCTGCAGGAGAACATGTGGGAGTTCATGCGCGAGCATGTGTTCCCCGCCGAGCCGGTGTGGGCCGAGTACCTGCGCACGCACGGCGACCACGAACACCCGCCCGTCATGGAGGACCTCAAGGCGGAGGCGCGGCGTCGCGGGCTGTGGAACCTCTTCCTGCCGGAGTGGTCCGGCATCTCCAATCTCGAGTTCGCGGCGGTCTCGGAGATCTCCGGTTGGTCGCCGGTGATCGCCCCCGAGGCCATCAACTCGCAGGCGCCCGACACCGGGAACATGGAGACCTTCCACCTGTTCGGGACCGACGAGCAGAAGGCCGCGTACCTCGAGCCGCTCAAGGAGGGCAGGATCCGGTCGGCCTACGCCATGACCGAGCCCGACGTGGCCTCCTCCGATGCGACGAACATCCAGACCGTCATCCGCCGCGAGGGCGACGAGTACGTGATCAACGGCCGCAAGTGGTGGATCACGGGAGTGGCAGACGAGCGCTGCGAGATCTTCATCGTCATGGGCAAGACGGACGAGACCGCCGAGACGCACCGTCAGCAGTCGATGGTCCTGGTCCCGCGCGGTACCCCGGGGCTCACCATCGAGCGCAACCTCCCGCTGTTCGGCTACCAGGACCAGCACGGTCACTGCGAGCTCGTCTTCTCGGACGTCCGGGTGCCAGCGTCGAACCTGCTCGGCGAGGAGGGCGCCGGTTTCGCGATCGCGCAGGCGCGTCTCGGGCCGGGCCGCATCCACCACGCCATGCGCGCCATCGGGATGGCCGAGCGGGCCCTGGCCCTGATGGTCGACCGCGCCAAGTCGCGGCACGCCTTCGGCGGGTACCTGTCCGAGCAGGGCGTGGTGCAGGAGCACATCGCCAACTCCCGCATCGAGATCGACCAGGCACGCCTGCAGGTCCAGCACTGCGCGTGGATGATCGACACCGTCGGCGCCAAGGAGGCCCGGTTCGAGATCTCGGCCATCAAGGTGATCGCGCCGCAGGTCGCGTGCACCGTGATCGACCGGGCGATCGAGGTCTTCGGTGGGGCCGGTGTCTCGGACGACACCCCTCTCGCCTACTTCTACGCCTGGGCGCGGGCCCTGAGGATCGTCGACGGCCCGGACGCCGTGCATCGCCGCACCATCGCGCGTGGCGAGCTCAGGCGCACGCCGCCGTACGTCGGCTGAACGTGATGCGCAACACTGACAAGACCCGGTCGGACGAGACCGGATACTCACCGTTCGAGAGAGGGACACGCACATGGGTGCAGTGATCGTGGAGGCCGTGCGCAGCGCGGTGGGCAAGCGCAAGGGTGGACTGGCCGGGGTGCATCCGGCCGATCTGTCGGGCACGGTGCTGAACGCTCTGGTCGAGCGCGCCGGGGTCGACCCGGGGATCGTGGAGGACGTGATCTGGGGGTGCGTGACCCAGGCCGGCGAGCAGACCGGGGACATCGCGCGTACCGCGGTGCTCTCCGCCGGGTGGCCCGAGACCGTCACCGGCGTGACCATCGACCGCCAGTGCGGTTCCTCGCAGCAGGCGCTGAGCTTCGCCGTCGCGGTGGTCGAATCCGGTTACCACGACGTGGTGGTGGCCGGCGGCGTCGAGTCCATGACCCGTCAGCCGATGGGCAGCTCGATCACCGGCGAGGGCATCCCGTACGGGCAGGACTTCCTGGGCCGCTACGACGGCACCATGCCCAACCAGGGCGTCGGCGCCGAGATGATCGCCGAGCGGTGGGGGCTGTCCCGCACGCAGCTCGACGAGTTCGCCGTGGCCTCGCACGAGAAGGCCGCCGCCGCGCAGGACGCCGGGTTCTTCGCCGGGCACATCGTCCCGGTGACCACCCCGGACGGGGTCTTCGATGCTGACCAGGGCATCCGCCGGGGCAGCACCGTCGAGGGGCTGGCCGGGCTCAAGACCCCGTTCAAGTCCGACGGCGTGATCCACGCCGGCAACGCCTCGCAGATCTCGGACGGATCCGCCGCGATCCTGGTGATGAGCGAGGAGGCCGCCGCCAGGTATGGCTGCACGCCGATCGCGCGTGTCCACACCGCCACGCTCGCCGGCGACGATCCGGTCATCATGCTCACCGCCCCGATCCCGGCCACGGCCAAGGCTCTCGAGCGCTCCGGGTTGACGATCGACGACATCGGGGTGTTCGAGGTCAACGAGGCCTTCGCCTCGGTGCCGATGGCGTGGCTCGCCGAGACCGGCGCCGACCCGGCCAAGCTCAACCCCAACGGTGGCGCGATCGCCCTCGGCCACCCGCTCGGCGGCTCCGGGGCCCGCATCATGACGGACATGGTCCACCACATGAAGGCGAACGGCATCAGGTACGGCCTGCAGACGATGTGCGAGGGCGGCGGCCAGGCCAACGCCACCATCATCGAACTGCTCTGACGGCCTGGCATCGAACTGCTCTGACGGCCCAGGATCGAACTGCTCTGACGGCCCAG